>CAYPJC010000377.1:0-2331 GCA_964410855.1 uncultured Flavobacteriales bacterium
AATTTTTAATCAATCCTACAAACAAAATCGGGTTTTTGCGTGCAAATATTAATGATTTTCAAGCTTTTAATCTAGATGAATTTGAGAGTAACATTCAAGTAACGAGTGTTGGATTAACTAATTCACGATGGAAATCTTTTTCTCCAAGCATTAGAGTTACAGAGTACAACGACAAAAGCATCAATAAAGAAGATGGTGGGGTAAATCCATCTAATTATGTCACCTCTCTTAGTGTTTTAGGTGAAGTTGGTGGCTTCCTTTTTTATGAAGGAGAAATTAATCGTTCTGATGCTAATTGGGCTTCGACAATTTCTGAACAAGATCAATTTTTTAAAAGCACTGCCATTTATGGAAAAGTAAAAGTCTCTCCTTTTGATTTTCTTGACTTAAATGTGAAATACGACCGTGTGGGTTCGAATTATCAATCTGATGGGGTTTTCTTTTTAATAAGAGATATGCAATCCTACTCCATTGGTTCTCACTTAAAACTCTTTAAAAATAAAATCTACTTCAAGAATGACTATACCATAATTAACAGAAATGCAGAACAAGAGGATTTAGTTAATGAGTCAAAGAAATTATTCTTTGATGTTGGTAGTCGCTTTAAACGTATTCCAAACTTTCAAATCATTCATGCACCCATTTCTGTTGACATCGCCAACAAAATTGATACTTCGTTTTCTAACTTAAATGCCTATTCTTCTGTGACTATCGCTCGTATATTTTATGTCAAAAAGGTTAAAAGAACTATTCTCAATACAGCTTTGATTTACAGTGAAATTCTAAACGATTACTTTGAAGGAACAAATAAACAAAGGGGTTTTCAACATTTTATTGGCATAAGTAATCAAAAAACTCAATTCTCTTTCACAAGCTCATATTCTGAAATCTTCGAGAAGATCCAGTTCATATCTTCCAACCTCAGTCATCAAATTAACAATTGGTGCAGAGGCTCAATTTATCTTGCTAAAAATTTCCGTGATGATCGTTACTCAGAAATAATAAGAATGAAGTTCGATTTAAAACTGGGTAACAGTCTACTCTTCGGAATTGGAGCTGCTGCCTTATTTGAACAAAACAGAAGCACTAATTTAGGATCAACAGTGAGTTTGAGGTATATTTATTAAAGTGCGATTATCTCATTTTTAATTAGTATTCTAAGTACCAAGAGACCAGCTTACTTTTTATGGTAAAAAGTACAAAGCCTTTCAGCCTGCATTCACATAGCGCTTAATATCTTTCTCCGAAATTTCTGCTTCCCCCAATATCATCAAGCGTTCAATTACATTTCTTAGCTCTCTAATGTTGCCTGACCAATTATAGTCTTGTAAGGCTTTTATGGCTTGGGCAGATATTTTCTTCTGCGTCATTCCTTGCTCTTGACTTATCTTTTTTAAGAAAAAGTCAGTCAGTAATGGAATATCCTCTTTTCGATCATTGAGTGAAGGAACATGAATTAGAATGACACTTAATCGATGGTATAAATCTTCTCTAAAGCGGTTTTCTTTAATTTCTTTTTTCAAATCTTTGTTGGTAGCTGCTATAACTCGAACATCCACTTTAATGTCTTTTTCTCCGCCAACTCTGCTAATTTTATTCTCTTGCAAGGCTCTTAATACCTTGGATTGAGCTGAGGAACTCATGTCCCCAATCTCGTCTAAGAATAAGGTTCCTCCTTGTGCTTGTTCAAATTTGCCTTTCTTCTGCTTTATGGCCGAAGTAAATGCTCCTTTTTCATGGCCAAATAATTCGCTTTCAATCAGCTCAGTGGGAATGGCAGCACAATTCACTTCAATGAATGGGTTTTTGCTACGAGAAGAGTTTTGATGTAGATTAATAGCAACCAGTTCTTTGCCAGTTCCATTTCCACCTGTTATGAGAACTCTGGCTTCAGATGGAGCCACTTTCTCTATCATTTGTTTTACAGCTTGTATGGGCTTGCTCTCGCCAATGATATCATTCAACTTACTCTTGTAAACCTTCTTACGCAGCTGCTTGGTCTCTTCTATCAATTCGTTTTTATCCAAGGCATTTCTGACCGTAACCAACAAGCGATTTAGATCTAGTGGTTTTGCAATAAAATCAAAAGCTCCTAGTTTAATTGCTTCAACGGCAGTTTCTATGCTTCCATGCCCTGAAATCATAACTACGGGGATATCTGCATTGAATTCTTGAATCTTTTCGAGTACTTCAATGCCGTCCATCTTAGGCATCTTTATGTCGCAAAGCACTAAGTCGTAATTGCCTTTTTTTACTTTAGCAATTCCTTCTTCACCATCTTCAGCATCATCAACTTTGAACTTTTCAAATTCTAAAATTTCCTTGAGCGTG
>CAYPJC010000378.1:0-2325 GCA_964410855.1 uncultured Flavobacteriales bacterium
GAACTCTTTCTTCTTTTGGGAGATTCCTTTTCACAATAAATGATTTGTTCAACTTTACTAAGTCTACAATCCATGGGATTTTCATCAAATTATCACCTATAGCAATCTCTGCTGTTTCGAACCCTTGTTGTAACAGCACATAATTCATTAGCGCAGAATCAAGTACAATATCTCTATGTGTTGAAACAAAAAGATACGCTTTACCCTTCTCTAAATTACCTATTCCTTTAAAACTTAAGCCTTTGCTTGATTTTTTCAATAATTTATCCAACAACGGAACTACTATAAATTGCTGAAACTCTTTAATGGTTTTAAATTGAAGTGTCTGCTTCTTGAATTCATCATAATTAATCCCAGGGTTTACATGTTCAACTACTTGTTGAAATTGAGGCTCATCTAGTAATCCCTTTATTTTTTGTTGAACTTCATCATCATGATAAGGTCGAATATCGTCAAAACTCATTGCTTTATGCGTTAATTTTAAGCGACTAAATTAACATTTCAATGAGGATAGTTGCTAGAGAAAATAAGATAAACCATTTTTATCGCTTAAATCAATTAAGTCTAAAGAGTAATTCTCCTGATGAAATATTTGAAAGAGAGCAACTTACAACACCAAATTCAGTAGGTATGCTTTTGTATAATTGCTCAGCAATGGTTAAAACTAAACACTAACTGAATTCAATTCACGTTTTAATTGCTTTTCTACAAAAAAAGGAGCTAAAGGAAGAAAAGCGGCAATAAAATACGTGATTAGCCTTTTGAATTTCCACTTCATCAAAATCGTCAGATAGAACAATTGAAAAACATAGCCAATAAACAACACTCCATGTAACCAGCCTAAATACTTAACAGGCTCTGGAATATCTGCCATATACTTAAGAGGCATTGCAATCAATAGTAACAATATGAAAGAACTGCCTTCTGCAAGGCTTATTTTCATAAATAGATGAATTTGTTTGTTCTTGTTTTTCATGAATTCTCAAATATTTCATTCAACACTTCAGCCAATCGAATACCAGCTTTTAACAATTGGTCTTTAACGGTGTCCCAATTGGAATACATGTATTTATAGGAGAGGTTTTTATCATTCGATAAATTATATACTTGGGGTCTCAGATCCATTGCTTCTTTCACCCAAACATCAAGATCTGTAGAAGTATAATTAACGGCAGTTGACTCATTAGGATGATCAATTAACTTAGCCAACTCAGAGTAGCTGAAAGATTTACTGTTAATCATTTCGCTGTCCCAAATTCGATGTAAGTTAGAGGATTTTCGAAACCATTTAATTTTCACGCTATTGCCTCCTCTATCTGTGCCATTTCCGACATGCAAGGGTTGGTGAATATCGCCAATCAAGTGAGTCAGCATACGAATTGCATTTCTTTTTTCTTCTTGACTGCTTTCACCATCTTTTAAAATGGCTTTCATTCGATTGATAGCCTCATAAGCGTCACCTTTATCACTTTTCTCAGACGTTTCATAGTTCTTCCCTTCAGGAATAGTTACGTAATGCCATGCACGTGCGTAGTCAAAAGTTGAATCACTTTTAATGTTGTCCATCCAGGTGGAGGCTTCAACCAAGGACTCATTCCCCATGATTTCGAACAATTGTTTCGAAACTTTATTACTTAAATGATTCTGAGCTATCTGAGCTACAACCCTATGCCCTGTTTGACCCCAGCCAAAAACGCTGAGAGTGAAAATGTAAAATGAAGCAACTAATATTACTTTTTTCATATAGGTTTTTTCCAAATCAAAAATAACCAGCTTTTGGCAGCAATCTTCTAATTAGATATTATTTTTAGCCTTTCCCACCACAACCAATCAGAATATTTACGCTTTTTGTGCAATTTTCTGAGATGAATTAAAATATCTTACCTATTTTAATGGTCTTAAATAATGTCTGAAATGAACCGAAATAAGGAAGTGTTGAAACAGAAAGGAATTAAGCAAACATAGTTAGCTGAAAAAGTTGCAATATGGTAAAAACTTATTCGCAAAATAGACCCCAACCAAAAATAAAAGTGCTATATAAAATTGCAGGCCTACTCAATATCGATGAGATAGTAAACCATTTTACTAAAGACAATTAAAGTAATGGAAGAAAACAACTCTCAAATCATTATTTACCAAACCGAAAGCGGCGAAACAAAATTAAATGTTCGTTTTCAAGACGAAACTGTTTGGCTAACACAAAAGTTGATGGCAGAGTTGTTTCAAACCACTCCTCAAAACATAACCATTCATTTAAAAAACATATTTACTGAAGGTGAATTGGAAGAAAAAGCAACTTGTAAGGATTTCTTACAAGTTCAAATT
>CAYPJC010000379.1:0-1377 GCA_964410855.1 uncultured Flavobacteriales bacterium
GTATTCATTTTTTAGGAAGACGATCTTGTAGTAACGAAAAATAGATTGCTTCTTCATTTCGTTGCACTCCACTCATCGCAATGACAGTAAGCGATGAGTACAAGTCTTGCAATGAAGTAGTTTATTGATTTTTAGTACAATCATAAAACCCTTAGATCAAACTCAGGTAATAAGTTAAGATTTACTCATAAGAAACAAAAAAAACTAAAAACGTTTCCTATATCATAAATGTTTCCTAAGTTTGCGCCCGGAATTATGGATGACAAAACAAAAGAAATATTAAACCAAGCAGCGAAGCTCTTTACTAAGTACGGAGTTAAGAGCATGACAATGGACGACATAGCTCGTCAATTGGGCATTTCAAAGAAAACGCTTTACCAATATGTCGACAATAAAAGGGACTTGGTAAAAAAATCAATCGAGGTTCATATTGATCAAGAGGAATGTGTTATGAAGGATCAATTAAGTTCGGATGGAAATGCCATTGACGAATTAATGGCAATGACAAGATTGGTTGGTTCTCAAATGAAAGAAATGCATCCATCTGTCATTTTTGATTTAAAAAAGTACCACCCAGATGCGTACAAATGTTTGACAGATCATAGAGATCAATTTATTTACGCTAACATCAAAACAAATTTAGAAAACGGCGTAAAATCAGAAATATATAGAGACAATTTAAAGCCTGAGATAGTAGCAAGGCTTTATCTGTCAATGATGAATATTATTCTTGATCCTCAGCAAAATTCTTTAAGTGAATTTAGTAATTCTGATGTATACACGGAAATGATAAGGTACCATATTCGGGGAATAGCAAGCGCTAAAGGAAAAGAATATTTGAAACAAAAATTCAAACAAGAACATGTATAGAACCAAAGCACTACTCATGAAATTAATGTTATCAGCCATAGGAATGGTTTTTGCGCTTCACATAAATGCGCAAGACACAACTTTTACTTTCAGCCTCAAGCAGTCTCAAGATTATGCTGTTGAAAATAGCTATATAAACCGACAAGCGGTTAAGGATGTTGAGAAATCTGAAAAGCAGGTAAATGAAACCATAGGTTCTGGCTTACCACAAGTAAGTGCAACGGGGAACTTTCAACGATACATTCAAACTCCCATTCAGCTCGTTCCAGCTTCTGCATTTGGCGGTCCTGAAAATGAATTTACAGAAGTGTTTTTTGGTACTGAACAACAAATGGGAGCAGCCATTAATGTAGATCAATTAATTTTTGATGGCTCTTATTTTGTTGGTTTACAGGCAAGCAAAGTATTTTTGCAAATCACCAGAAACGACCTTATTCGTTCTGAGTTAGAGGTTAGAAACATGACTTTAGTTGCTTATGGAGATGTCTTGGTGGCTGAACGAAATGA
>CAYPJC010000379.1:1388-2313 GCA_964410855.1 uncultured Flavobacteriales bacterium
TCAAAATAACATCGAGAACCTAAAAACAAGTTTTAAAGAAACAAAAGCACTTTACGAAAGTGGATTCGTTGAAGAACAAGATGCTGATCAAATTGAATTGTTATTGCTGACAGTCACTAATGAATACGACAAGGCAGTTCGGTTTATTGAAATTGCAAGAAACCAATTAAAGTTTATTTTAGGAATAAGTATACGATCAAAAATCGTATTAACTGAGAATTTAGAAACTGTAGTATTGGCTTCAGCAGAAACGCCTTTAACAGAAGGTTCTTATGATGTAAAAAGTCACATTGATTATCAGATTGTGAAAAATCAGGAGCAAGCTTCCGAGCTGCTTTGGAAACAACAAAAGGCAACTTATCTGCCTAATCTTTCAGCTTTTTATTCAGCACAAGCAAATGCATTCAGCAATGAGTTTGACTTTTTAGATAATAAGAAGTTTTATCCTTCTCAATTAATTGGATTGAATCTAAATATCCCTATTTTTTCAGGTTCTTCAAGAAATAATCGAGTTCAGCAGGCAAAAATTGACTTTGAAAAGGTAAATATTGCAAAGCAGCAAGTGGAGCAGCAACTTGAAATTAACTTGAGCAATACTCGTTCTGCGTATTTATTTTCTCTAAGCCAATACCAAACATCAAAACGGAATATGGAGTTGGCAAGCAAAATATATAAGAAAACAAAAACAAAATATGATGAAGGAATTAGTTCAAGTTTAGATCTTAATCAAGCAAGTAATCAATTACTTGAAACTCAATCAAATTTTATAAATGCAGCGCTCTCATTAATTAATTCGAAATCTCAATTAAACGTAGCCTTAAATAGATACTAATTATGAAAAATAGATTATTAATTATAAGCCTTTTATTTCTTGCCGCTTGTGGTGGAAACCAAGAGTCTATTGAAGAACTTATTGAAAAAGGAG
>CAYPJC010000380.1:0-2294 GCA_964410855.1 uncultured Flavobacteriales bacterium
AAGGAATTTTCTTGGGGAGAAAAATTAGTCAATATCGCTGATACTGGATTACTTGATTTCCCCGAAAATTGTAAAGTTGAGCAAGTTGCAGGTCAACAAGTCCCAGAGTTTGAAGGTGATAAGCGTTACATCATCAGAAAAAAATTGTGGAAAAAAATGAATAGTAATCATCAAGCTGGGCTTATTCTTCATGAATTAATTTATAGAGAAGCAAAAGCTCAAAAGTTTTGTAAATATATGTATAACTCTACAAGCTGTCCTCATCAAAATTCAAAGAAAGTACGTTACTTTAATTCTTTTATCAATTCAAAGAAATTTAATACGATTGGACAAGAAGATTATTTTAAAATACTGGAGAAAGTTAAGCTCCAGTTTGCTGATGCAAATGGTGTCCCTGTAAAGGTGTTTAGTTATATGTATGGGAAGCTTATAATATCAAAACGTGTTTATTATAAAAATAAAAAAATAAAAAGTATTGAGCTTGAACATCAAGTTGAAAATAAAGTGCCCTTATTTAAATTAAAAAATTTTATTGGTAGTGCATTTTCTGAAGACTATGATAGTCATATTAGATTTCATGAAACAGGAGAACTTAAATCTAGTTTTTTCTTTATTACGAAAAAAAGTATTTCAATTTCTTCAAATTTAAAATTAATAGTAAATAAGAGCTCAACAAATTGGGTAGCGTATAATTTTTTCTGTCCGAGCATGTGCACAAAAATAATTTTGTGCTAATAAGGAGATTCGGATGGAAATAAATATGGGAATAATTGATGTAAGAATTAGCGTGCCTGAAGCAATTAACGCTATTCAGAAATTTAAGGATAATCGCTTTAAGGCATTAGAAGAAGTTAGCTCTGAGGTAAAGAAATCACTCTCACATGCAATCAATGATTTGCTGAATACTGAGATGACGATTTTTCTGGGAGGTGCCGATGAATCAGATAATAAGAGGAATGGTTTTAAAGATAAAAATTATTGCATAAAAGGAATTGGCTCTGTCCGCATCAGGGTGCCTCAAGATCGTAAATCAAAATTTGAGAGTTCTATAATACCAAAAAATGAAGTGATTGATCCTCGCTTAAAAGAAGACATGGCAGTCTTACATTTAGCAGGTATTTCGACGCGAACAATGGCGATGATTTCTAAAAGATTATTAGGAATTGAAGTCTCTCCCAAAACAGTAAGTGATTCATTAGATTTAGTTGAAGATAGAGCTTTAGAATGGCTTCAGCGGCCACTAGAGAAAAAATATTGGGCACTTTATATTGATGGAACATATTTTAAAATCCAAAGAAGAGGAAGTGTTGAAGCCGAACCTTCCCTTGTCGTTTTAGGAATTGATCAATTCAATAAGCGCAGTATAATTGCCATTGAGCCTGGATTCAAAGATAGTGCTAAAGCTTGGAAATCGGTTTTTCATTCTCTGATTGAAAGAGGCCTTGATGTTTCCTCTGTTAAATTAGGAATTATGGATGGCCTTCCAGGTCTTGAAAAATCATTTGTAGAATATTTTCCTGCGGCCAAAACTCAGAGATGCTGGGTGCATAGTTTGGCCAATGCAATCAATAGAACTCCTAAAAGGCTTCAATTGCCATTTAAAGGACTAGTTCATTCAATAATGTATGCCGATAGTAAAGAGAATGCCCTGATTGCATTTGATGGCCTCAAAAATATGATGGGTAATGATTGTAAAAGAGCTGTTAATACAATTGAAAAGGATCTTAATTCTTTACTAGTATTTTTCGATTTTCCCAGTGATTTTTGGAGTGCATTGAGAACAACAAATGCTATCGAGAGAGTTAACAAAGAATTAAAAAGAAGAACCAAATCAATGGGTACAATTGGTGAAAAAACATTGGAAATCTTAGTAGCATTTATAGCATTAAGACTTGAGCAAGGATGGCAAAAAAATCCTGTTAACGCTAAGCAGTTTTCCAATCTTGTAAATGTAAGAAATCCAATTGAGAGCACTATTGATGTATTACTCGGCAGTGAGTCAAAAAAGACAGAAACATTAAAAATATGTTAAAGACAGAAAAAAGTTTGCGTTACCTCAATTTGAGATGTTTTGTTATGATTTTTTCCTCTCATTACATCCATATTTTCCGGAGGCTCAATTAAGATATCTATATCTTCAGAAAATCTATCGATTAGCTTGAATCCTTTCGATAAAGAAGTTCCACCTTTCATATAAAATTCAAATCCAGCTTGTTGCAGACCCCAAAGACAATGCATAATCCAGTAATCTTTTTCAACAAGACTTGGAATTATACCGCTCTTATCTTTTGCTG
>CAYPJC010000381.1:0-2294 GCA_964410855.1 uncultured Flavobacteriales bacterium
AGGCAATCGAAATCCATATTCAACCAAATTTATTTTTCTAGAACGGTCGCCACCATACATGGCGTTTACTTGAGAAACCGTAACATGACTTTCATCTACAACCAATAAGTAATCATCTGGAAAGTAATCCATGAGGCAAAATGGTCTAGTTCCTGGTTGCCTAGCATCAAAATACCTGGAATAATTCTCTATTCCCGAGCAATATCCTAATTCCTTCATCATCTCAAGGTCATAGATGGTTCGCTCCTCCAGCCTTTTGGCTTCCAGCGGTTTCCCAATTTCTTTGAAGTAATCAACCTGTTTAACCATATCCTGCTGGATCTCCCAAACAGCATCATGCATTCTGTCTTGAGTCGTTACAAAAATATTTGCTGGGTAAATATTTAAGTTTTCAAAGTTTTCGATGGTCTTTCCAGTATCTGGCTCGAAGGATCTGATATCCTCAATTTCATCCCCAAAGAAGCTGATTCTATAAGCAATGTCCGCATAAGCTGGGTACAAGTCAACTGTGTCGCCTTTTACACGAAATTTTCCACGAACAAATTCAATGGAAACACGTGAGTATAGAGCGCTAACAAATTGATGCAACAATTTATTGCGACTAATCAATTGCCCTCTTTTTATCTTGGTTATATTTTGTTTAAAATCTACCGGATTAGAGATGCCATAAATGCATGAAACGGAAGAAACCACGATTACATCTCTTCTTCCTGATAATAGGGCAGAAATTGTGCTGAGTCTTAACTTCTCAATTTCATCGTTTATCGATAAATCCTTTTCAATATAGGTGTCGGAGCCGGGAATGTATGCCTCAGGTTGGTAGTAATCGTAATAAGAAACAAAATATTCAACGGAATTTTCCGGAAAAAACTGCTTGAACTCACCATAAAGCTGAGCAGCTAAGGTTTTGTTGTGGCTTAAAACCAAGGTTGGCTTTCCAGTTTCTTGGATGACATTGGCTATCGTAAATGTTTTTCCAGAGCCTGTAACACCCAATAAAGTTTGTGCTTTGTCGCCTGCATCTATACCTTCCACCAGCTTCTTAATGGCTTGTGGCTGGTCACCAGTTGGTTTGTAATCCGAAACAAGTTTAAAATCCATTTTTTTTATTTAATCTCCATTTCCAGCCACTCTTCCAATTTCACTTTCATCAATTCTTTGTCTGAACCGTTTAGATTTTTCATTCGTGCAGCTCCATGATCAGCGTCTTTTATGAAAAACCAAAGAGCATCAATTCCTTTGCTTGGTCGAACGGCAGTTGCTGACCAGGTATCTTTATTTCCGTTGATATAGATAAATCGATTACCTTCTTTTTTTAACCATTTATCTGCCTTGACTTTACTGTCATTATTGTATTCAACAGTCCCCTTGTTTGGCATAAATATAGCAGATGGATTTTTATCAATTGGTAGGGCTTTTATTAAATCTTTGAAAGGTTCTATTTCATAACCATAATAACCCATTTCTGATCCAGCTTGATAGTAATGCGAGGCATATCTTTCCATGCTCTTGTCAGAATAAAAATCGATGCCTGAAATTTTTACCAAATAGTACAATGTTTCTTCAAGGCTAGCTGAGCTATCTGGAATTTCTTCACACTTACCTCCCCATTGCCAAAAGGAAAAAGGGAATTCCAACACTTGAAATTCAAATGCAGCTTCAAAAGATATATCAGTAAAGGATAACTGTGCGCCGTAGGTAAACCACTTTAACAAGGGCAATACTTGTTCTCTTTCTTTTAATACCCTTTGTTGTAGCTGGTATATTTTTCTTCGGCAATCATCAGAACCTACGGTATCTAAAAAAGTATAAATTCTTTTATCTTCTAAACTTAAATTTAACGGAGCTACGTATGGAATGCTCACTCGAACGTCGTTCGGATAAAAATACCGGTACATAATGGTTGTTTGACCTCCTTTGCTTATTCCGGTACTTATCCAATGTTCAGGATACACCTTTTTGAATAATTCTTTGATTTCATGTAAGTCGGTCGTTGCTTGTTTAAGGTTTAAGTATTGATAATCCATGCTATCAGGAACACTTTTGCCAAAATACCGGTGTTCCACATTTAGTTGGTTGGCTTCAAGCAATTCAGTAGGTTCATAAACTCCATTTCTGCTGTTGGCATAACCCTGTGTTATAATCACCATGGGGCGGTCAAACCCTTGGTGATTCAGAAAAACACGCTGCTCGAAATACCCTTTAGAGGAATCTTCATGATCTAATAATTGAGTAATGCTTAATTCAAAAGAAGCCTCAAAGCCAGATTTTGTCTCTATTCTTTCAAAAATAAC
>CAYPJC010000382.1:0-2259 GCA_964410855.1 uncultured Flavobacteriales bacterium
TACAAACTCCAGCCTTGGGCTTTTAATTCAATTAAAGTTTCTGTTCCCGAAGCAACCATTTGATTTCCCGCATTGAGATCAGTAACATGACCGATGATAGAAACATCGGGAATTTTCTTAATCTTTTCATGATCATCGAGTGAGGCTGTGAAAAGCATTTCATAATCCTCTCCCCCATTAAGAGCTGCTAATGTTGGGTTCAAATTCAACTCTTCACAAGTAGATACTGTACTTGGATCGATGGGTATTTTATCCTCATAGATTTGTACACCAACCTTCGAGGCTTTTGCTAAGTGAATTAATTCAGAAGATAGTCCATCTGAAATGTCAATCATAGAAGTAGGAAGTATAGATTCTTTTTCAAAATATTCAATCAAATCCTTTCGAGCTTCAGGTTTAAGCTGTCTTTCCAATATATAATCTTTACCACTTAAATCGGGCTGAACTTTTTCATTGTCTTTGTAAACGGCTTTTTCACGTTCTAAAATTTGCAGTCCGGCAAAAGCACCTCCTAAATCTCCACTGACACAAATCAAATCATTTTCCTTAGCTCCACTGCGTTTTACTAAATCTTTTGCATCTGCTTCTCCAATTGCAGTAATACTGAAAATAGTTCCTGCTAATGAAGATGTGGTATCCCCTCCAACTAAATCTACTTCATAAAACTCGCAAGCTAAATATATTCCTTCATAAATTTCTTCCATAGCCTCAACAGACATACGGTTAGAAACAGCTACAGAAACAGTAATTTGTTTAGGAATTGCATTCATGGCGTAGATATCTGAAAGATTAACTACCACAGCTTTATAGCCTAAATGCTTTAGAGGAGTATATAACAAGTCAAAATGCACTCCTTCAACCAACATATCAGTACTTATGACTGTTAATTTATTTGATTGTTTAATGGCAGCTGCATCATCTCCAACTCCCAAAACAGTACTAGAATGTTTCAACTTAATATTCTTAGTTAACTGTTCAATTAGCCCAAATTCTCCTAGATCTTCTATTGGCGTTGGATTGTTTATTTCTTCATTCATGTGACAAAAGTAGTGAAAGCAAACACCAAAAAATAGCAGAGACCATGCCTTTTGAAAGTTTAAAATTTAGGTTCAAATGCAGCTCTAAGCCAAAAACAAAATATCTATTTTATTGTTATTTAAAACCAATGAGACTGCTTATTTAGATAGATTCTAAATAAAGATATGTAACTTTGTAAAAGACAAAATTGAGGAAAATGATTAAAGTAAATAATAGAGCAAAAGAAAAAATACTAAACCTGTTAAGTAAAGAGGGAAAAGCATTAGATAGCTTTGTTAGAGTTGGAGTTGAAGGGGGAGGTTGCTCAGGTTTAATGTACAATCTAGACTTTGATTCAGATTTAAAAGAAGACGACAAAATGATTGAAGACAACGGCGTAAAGATTGTAGTTGACAAAAAAAGTGTTCTATATCTAGTAGGAACTGAATTAGATTTTTCAGATGGATTAAACGGAAAGGGTTTTAGTTTCATTAACCCAAATGCCTCAAGAACATGTGGTTGCGGTGAAAGTTTTTCAATTTAAAAGAACAACATGGCAAGTGAAGAAGAATTATTAGAAGAAATCACCTCAAGTGAATATAAGTATGGGTTTTATACTGACATAGAGTCTGAGAAAGCTCCAAAAGGTTTAAATGAAGGTATTATTCGTTTTATTTCTGCAAAGAAAAATGAACCCCAATGGATGCTAGATTACAGACTAAATGCATATAAAGTTTGGATTAATATGATTGAACCTGAATGGGCGCATATTAGTTACCCAAAACCAGATTTTCAGGATCTTCATTATTATTCAGCTCCCAAAAGGAAAAAAGAATTAGAAAGTTTAGATGAAGTAGATCCAGAATTGCTTGAAACTTTTGCCAAACTGGGTATATCCTTGGATGAACAGAAGAGATTAACAGGAGTTGCTGTTGATGTAGTGATAGACAGTGTTTCAGTTGCTACTTCTTTTAAAAAGCAATTAGGAGAACTTGGGATTATCTTTTGTTCATTTAGTGAAGCAGTCCAAGAACATCCAGAATTAGTAAAAAAGCACTTAGGAACAGTTGTTCCTACCGCTGATAATTTCTACGCTGCTTTAAATTCTGCTGTATTTACAGATGGCTCTTTTTGCTACATACCCAAAGGGGTAAGATGTCCAATGGAACTTTCTACCTATTTTAGAATCAATGAAGCTCAAACTGGTCAATTTGAAAGAACATTGGTTATTGCAGATGAAGG
>CAYPJC010000383.1:0-2257 GCA_964410855.1 uncultured Flavobacteriales bacterium
ATTACAATTATATCATCTCTTGAAAATGGACGAACTCCATTGATTAATTCAGAGATATAATTTGGCCTATGCCCAAGAATTTTTCCAAAGTCCTTTTGAGTGATTTCGTTTTCTTTCAACTTTTCTTTAATAAGCTCTTTTCTTTTTTGAATAAATACATTTTCAGCATTCACAACTTTATCAGCTAAGTCACTTTCTTTTACTTGTTCGTCTGTAATTTGAGCCTCATTATGCCAATATGCGTTTTCATATTTTCCAATCAAGTCCATTAAATGTTGACGAATAGGTTCCAATGAACTATCCTCCTTTATCATCCACCTTAACTTTCCTTGAATTGACGTAGCTCTTTCGAATTCAAGCTCACTATTCAAATCGTCTATTTTTAAGATGTTGTCAATTTCTAATCTGTCCATTTTATTCAATTTTTCCGTGACTTCGTAACCATGTTTCTATTGTTTTCTTATTCCCTTTAAATGTTGAATCATACTCGTCATGATTACCAACCCAAAGTATTTCTGCATATCCGCCATTAAATGCAATTAGAGCTAATGTCCTGTGAATGTTAATATCAAAAAAGAAAAAATCTTCACTATGAACTCTATCTGCATCTGGTCGTGATTCAATTAATTCCAACTTGTCTTGCCAGTCAGAATTTTCAATAGCTTCAATTAATGTATCAATAGCTTTTGTAAGCTTCGAGTTTCCTTGATTCTTTCTTTTTAGCTTTAATAATTTGTCCTTACGTAATAATTTCAATTTTCAATCTTCGGGAACAAAGTTAAATATAAAGTTCCAAATTAAGTGGAACTTTTCGGTTTTTCTTACCTGATGCCCCACCGTTACGGCTAAACGTCGAAATCTCCTTGCATAAAGACAAGAAATTAGGAAAACCTCTCCATTTACTGCCAGAGTTAGCGTTTTGGCGCTTTAGCCGGTGTTAAGCACTTTACTGATCTTATGTTTTATTCTGGGCTATTAAAAACTGCCAAATCAATAGAATGATATTTGGGTTTGACCGCCTCATTACCTTCGGAATCAATAAAACCATAATATTCTTTTTTCTCAACTAGAGCCCAATCTTTTTGGTACTCTCCAAAAGATGATATTTTATTATATTTGGGTTTGACCGCCTCATTACCTTCGGAATCAATAAATCCATAGAGTCCATTTATTTCAACAAGTGCCCAATCATTTTGATATTCTCCAAAAGAATGTATAACATGATATTTTGGTTTAACAACTTCATTTCCTTCTGAGTCGATAAACCCATATAGGCCATTTACTTCAACCAACGCCCAATCTTTTGGATAATTCTTAGTTGTTTCACCCTGCGAAAAAGAAAGCAAAGGAATCAACATACTGGCGAACAATATTTTTATAAATTTCATAATTTAAGATTTAGTTTATCTCAGCATTCTGACTAACGTTTAGTTAATTCGCTCATTACTAGTTAGTTGAAAATTCAACGTCAGCTAAATTTATATCAAATTTAATAATTTCTTTCTGATTCTTTTTTTCAATCCGAGTTTCCTTTTTTCATCTCTGTACAAGTAAATAGAAGAAGGGTTTATATGGTTGTTTTTTTGTTACCATATTCCAAATTATTACCGCAAGTTTTCTAGCCGTATAAGTTGATCTATTGTTTCTGGACCCGAGCGCAGCGAACTGATGAATTCCTTATAAAAATAAAAAAGCATGAATAATTAATACCGCTTGATTTCAATCTATTCCTACTGATATAATTCATACTTAAAGATATTGTTTTCCACCCTTAATTCTGAATTTTTAAGCAATAGCAATTAACTGAATTATGTGGAAGTTTTTTAGACTGTCTGACGGTCTTGCTAAAAAATGTTTTAATATTTTTTATCTTTTGTTGGGTGTAGTTTTTTAATCTTTTTTTTCTAGAAATTCCAAATGCCATTGATATAAATTACGGTCTTCTCTATCAATCCAACCATTAATATACTCGTCATTAAGCTTACAGTTTTGATTGTCAATTAACCCACCTTCAATGACTTGATTTTTTGCATATTCAGATAGGTATTGAAAGTCATAAGGTTTATTTTGGTTGTTCTCATGAGCAAAAAATATTTTTGACATATGGTGTATGTAATAATACCATTTTCCATTTTTCACCTCTCCTGCAAAATATTTAATGTAGTCAAGGTTGTTAGTCTGGGTATTTAAATCTATTTGCAACAACCATCCAAATAATTTGGTCTTACTACTATTAAAAAAAAGACCGTCAATTTTC
>CAYPJC010000384.1:0-2252 GCA_964410855.1 uncultured Flavobacteriales bacterium
TCCAAACCAACTGGAGTAACTCCTTCTCTTTCATAACCGATAGTTCTGGCAGCTAAAAGGCCAAATGGTATTTGTCTTTTATTATATTGTATAAAAATGAAACCACCTTTGTATTTCCCTTTTCGAAATATAGGGAAGGCTTTCATCTTCTTTAACTCAGTATATTTTACTTTTCTTTTAATAAGATGATAGCGCGCCCCATCCTTTTTAGCATCTATCAAATCTTTCCTGTAAGCCGCTAAAGATTTATCCTTAAACAAATCACTCAAACACCAAGCTAAGGAGTCCACTTTTTCAGAAAAGAATTCGTCTGAGATGGCATCGGCATTAGGATCAAATCTCACTTCATAAATAGGGATTGAGGTTGCCAAAAGGCTGCCATCTGTTGCATAAATATTTCCTCTTACAGCCTCAATACTCTTATCGACTAATGTTAAAGCCTTTGCTTTCTTCTTTAATTCTGCTCCTTCGACTATTTGAATACTCAATGCCTTTCCAATAATTGCTAAACCAAAAAGACATACCGCGAAATACACAATATATATTCGCCATGCGATGTATTAATTTCAGTCATTTAGAAGTTGCTTTTTCTGTTTCGCTGTAATTACAATTTTCTTAGGAGGTGAAGTCAATTCTTTTAAGCCCATTTCAGCAGTAGAACTAGCCACTTGAGATTGCTTGCTAATGACCATTAATTCAGACTTTGTTGTTATATATTCAGACCTCAATTCCTTTATTTCATTCGTAGTACTGTAAAGCCTTCTTATTACCTTTTCCGCTTGATAACCATTTGCTATGTAGCAAACACCCAGAAAGGTCAAGAAGAAAATAAATGGTAGCGATTGCACAACCAATTCCTTGGAAAGAAAACTGCCGGTCAGGATACTTTTAAACCCTTTAGAAGTCCTTTCTGAAACCTTTTCTTTAGCTTCATCAGTCTTATTTTCTTTATACTTATTGTCCAACATTTACTTTCTCTGCTATTCTTAATTTGGCACTTCTTGATCGATTGTTTCTCCCAATTTCTTCGCTAGTAGGCACAATGGGTTTTCGATTTATGGGGCTCATTGGCCGAATTAGATTTCCGTAAAAATCCTTTTCAACTTTTCCTTGAATATTTCCTGTTCTAAAAAAATTCTTCACCATTCGATCTTCTAATGAGTGGTATGTAATTACAGCCATTCGGCCACCCTCTTTTAAGACATCAACACTCTGTTCTAATAATGACTGAATAACCTTCAATTCCTCATTAACTTCAATTCTTAAGGCTTGAAATACTTGTGCGAGGAATTTATGCTCATGCTTTTCAGGAACCAGATCTCCCAATACTTCCTTTAAGCTTTCAACTGTCTTGATTTTTTTATTTTCTCGAGAAGCAATAATTTGTTGAACAATTTGCTTGGCATTTCGCAACTCACCGTATTCTTTAAAAATCCGCTCTAACCCTTCTGAAGAATAAGTGTTAACTATAATAGCTGCAGTTAACTTTCTTTTTTGATCCATTCGCATATCCAAAGGCCCTTTAAATCGGAAAGAGAATCCCCTTTTTGGAACATCAAACTGATGAAAAGAAACTCCCAAATCAGCTAACAAGCCATCAATTGGAATAGAATTATACATTCTTAAAAAATTTTTCAGAAAAGAAAAATTTTGATAAATCATCGTAAAGCGTTTATCGATTATCAAGTTTTGTTCAACATCAGGATCTTGATCAAAAGCAAACAGCTTCCCATTTTCGGAAAGCCGTTTTAAAATTTCGCGGGAGTGTCCGCCACCGCCAAAAGTGACATCAACATAGCTACCATTAGGCTCTACAGACAGGCCATCTATGCTCTCCTTAAGTAAAGCAGGATTATGATAGTCCATCTAAACCTCCTTGATTTTTTGAATCTTTATTTCCCATAACCTCCTCGGCTAGGTTTGCAAAATCTTCTGGTTCGTCTGTCAACAAACCTTCATATGTTTCTTTATCCCATATCTCAATCCTGTCAGAATAAGCAAACAGCACCACTTCTTTCTCAACACCACCATACACTTGAAGTCTCTTAGGTAAAAGCAATCGACCTGTTCCATCAAGGCCCAATTCAGTAGCACCACGATAGAAATACCGAATAAACTCCCTATTCTTTTTTATGTATTGATTCAATTGATTTACCTCAGCACTTATTCTATCCCAGTCATTTTTGGGATACAGCACCAGGCATTTCTCAAAACCTCTATTCACAACAAACGACTCATTAGCTTCAGGACTT
>CAYPJC010000385.1:0-2246 GCA_964410855.1 uncultured Flavobacteriales bacterium
GATTTTTGGAGCTAGAAATTATTAGATTTTATCATTAATTAGAATAAAATGTCCGACGAATTGAAAGCATGCCCAAATTGTCAATCACCTTATGGCTATTTTATGAGTGAAGCCTCCTATGCTTGTCCTGAGTGCAGCCATGAATGGAATCCCAATGAGAAAGAAGAAGTAGTTGAGTTCAAAGTTTTAGATTCGAATGGCAATGAATTATCAGATGGTGATTCTGTAATTGTTATAAAAAACTTACCAGTTAAAGGATCTTCTATTCTTATAAAGGCTGGCACCAAAATCAAAAAAATAAGATTGGTTGAAGCTGATCACAACATCGATTGCAAGATTGATGGTTTTGGATCTATGGGTTTGAAATCAGAATTTGTTAGGAAGGCATAAAAAAAACAGAAATGAGGTATCAAAAAATTATAAGTATAATTGGAATCATTACTATCCTATTGATTCTTAAAAGTTGCTCAAACTATAACCCCAAAAAAGAAAAGGAAAATATAGCAGAGTCCCTTTTAGCATCCAATTGCAATAGTTGTCATAGTTTATCTGCAGATAAAGACAATAGGCTTGCACCGCCAATGATTGAAGTAAAAAATCATTATTCCAAAGAATACCCTTCCAAAAACGAGTTTATATCTAAAATGATTAGCTTCCTTCAAAACCCCAATAAGGAAAAGGCTTTAATGAAAGAGGATGTTAAAAAGTTTGGACTGATGGGTCAAATGAATTTTGAGGAAGAAAAGCTAAAAAAGATAGTAAACTACATTTATGAAAACGAGATTGCTAAGCCCGATTGGTTTGATGAACACCAAAAAGAGAAAAAACATCTAAAGCAATCTGAAAGTCAAAAAGAAATGAGTCCCTTGAAAAAAGGGCAATCCATGGCCTTAAGAACAAAGTCTGCTTTAGGCCAAAACCTTATGAAAGCTATTAATGATGGTGGTTCGGCTCATGCAATAGACTTTTGCAATATTCGTGCAATTCCAATTACAGATAGTTTGGCTAAACTCCAAAATGTATTCATAAAAAGGGTTTCAGATAAAAACAGAAACCCAAACAACGCTGCTAACAAGGATGAGCTTAAATACATTCAAAAAGTAAAAAAGAAAATAGTTAGAAAGGAAGAGTTTAAGGGAGAAGTTATGTTGATGGATGGAAAATGGGTTGGATACTATCCTATTATTACCAACTCTATGTGCTTGCAATGCCATGGAAAAATAAATCAGGATATTGAGTCAATTACCTTAGCGAAGATTGAAGGAAAATACCCAAATGATTTAGCAATAGATTATGGTTTGAAAGAATTAAGGGGCATTTGGGTAGTAGAATTTCCTCAATAATCATTCTAGAAAATACCGCAAAGCTTAATTCTATTAGCAAATCAAGCCTAATTTAATAGAAGCTTGTTTAAGGTAATTATACCATATTAATTTTGAGATGTCGAAATGGTTTTGGATCTATAGGTTTGAAATCAGAATTTGTTAGGAAGGCATAAAAAAATGTCTCAAAATTTATCCAAAAAAAACCATTACCTTTTGCAGAATGGCCTACAAAGATGGAATTTTTTGTCGCAGTTTTAAGAGAATCTATTACTCAAGTTGAGATTATAGATTTCTAAGTACCTTTATAATCACTAATCAGGTTTTTATGAAAAAAATTACTTCACTTTTTATTGTCTTACTATTCACCATATCAACTTCATTTACACAGGTTCTAATCGATGAAGACTTTCAAGGCACTACATTTCCTCCAACTGGATGGATTTCACTTGATGAAGATGGACTTGTATCATCTAACAATTATTCCGGCAATTGGGAAAGACAATTAATTTTGTCTAATGGAGATACCATAACAACTGCATTTTGTAGCTCATCTTACAATCCATCTGGAAAATCAGATGATTGGTTAATTACGCCATCCATCATAGTTCCAAATGATTCTACCAAATCGACTTTTGTTTCTTTTTACCATAAAACTTTTTTAGGAGGGGGGGGGACATTAACAGTAGGGCTCTAGAATTAAAAGTATCAACAACCGGAACGAATGTTGCTGACTTTTCATCTACTTTCACAATTACCCTCGGTGCACTGTCGAATTCATTTCAACTTATTGCAGTTAACCTTTCTCAATTTGCAGGGGACACCATTTATATAGCAATTAGAAATAGAAGTAGAGATATACTTGGTATCGCTTTAGACGACATTATAATTGAAACAATCGAAAAAAATGCTGTTTCATTGAAT
>CAYPJC010000386.1:0-2240 GCA_964410855.1 uncultured Flavobacteriales bacterium
GTGGAAAAAAAGAAAACAAATTGGGTATGCGTGCTTCAGAGACAGCGGAAGTTATTTTTAATAATTGCAGCGTTCACGAAAGTGCAATTTTAGGTCAAGAAGGCCAGGGGTTTCAACAGGCTATGAAAGTTTTAGATGGCGGTCGAATCTCTATTGCTGCTCTTTCACTTGGGATTGCTAAAGGAGCATATGAAGCCTCGGTTAAATATTCTAAAGAACGGGAGCAATTTGGAAAACCCATTTCTCAATTTCAGGCTATTAGTTTTAAAATAGCTGATATGGCTACAGAAATTGAAGCTGCCGAATTGTTGACTCACCAGGCTGCTGATTTAAAGAATAGAGGAGAGAAGATGACAAAAGAGTCTGCGTTTGCAAAATATTACGCGTCTGAAGTATGTGTTCGAGTTTCAACCGATGCTGTTCAGATTTTTGGTGGCTACGGTTACACAAAAGATTTTCCTGTAGAGAAGTTTTATAGAGATTCTAAGCTTTGCACAATAGGTGAAGGAACATCTGAAATTCAAAAATTAGTAATTGCAAGAGAAGTGTTGAAATAAGCTTCAAATTATGGATCTTATTCAAGACACGCTTAATAAATATACCTCAAACTAACGGTTGACCCTAAGTTAGTGCTTCTGTTTCTTTCAAATAAAGCAAGCCCTCCAATGGTAATGTATCAAAAGTGTGGGTTTGGTAAATTAGAAATGTAAGTGCTTTAAAAGCACCATATATAGAGGTGCAAGGCAAAAATTAAAGGTGATCTATTTGGTCATCTTCGTTATTTTGTGGCCTTTAAATCGTCTAAAATGGCTTCAAAACGAACTAAGTGTGTTAAACGTTTCTTCTAATAAGGGGTTAAACTTGGGTTTTGTTGGATATACAAGTCAAGAAATTTCTATTGAAGTTTGGAAACAAGGAAGAATGAAGGATGGCACACCAGTGGCTTTTAAAACTACTTATCAAGAATCAGTTGAGAAAGTTTCACTTTTTGGAAAGACTGCAACTAAGACTACTATATCTGAAAATGGTCAAGTAAAGCGAGTTGCAACTCAAGAAAGTATGACTATATCAGTCGGAAAAGGGCTCGGTGAATATTTTGGAGTTGAATTAGAAATCACTGTAACTGCTCCTCAAGAGGTTACTTATCCGAATAATTTTTTTTTATGAGAACTGGATTTAATTTATTTTTCACTTTTTTTATTCTAATAATATCATGCAACTCAATAAATATTGAAGAGCTAAAAGAAAGGGGTGACTCTGAATTTAATAATGGAAAATTTGAGAACTCTATTAGGATATATAATGATGTTCTATTACAAGATCCAACATCCTTTGATGCCTTCTACTTTAGAGGTTTGGCAAAGTACAATAATGGAGATCTAAAAGGAGCTATAGAAGATTTTGAATCAGCGATTAGTTTGAGAGAAGTAGGGATTTATTATTATCATCTTGCTAGAATGCTGCAATATAGCGGCGATACTTTGAATGCTATAACAACCTATGAAAGTGCAATCGAAAAAGATTCAATGTTATTTGAAGCGTTAAATAATAAAGCATTATTGTTTCAAAATATTGGGAAATATAAGAAAGCGTTGGAGGGTTTTAATAAGGTGTTACTTATTGCTTCTAAGTCTTCTATTGGATATAATAATAGAGGAATGTTATATCAGGAGTTAGGAAACCATACAAAAGCTATAGAAGATTTTGATAAAGGAATGAAATTTCAATCTAATTTCTCTTATTTATACTATAATAAAGCAATCTCTCTTGCTGCATTAAATAAGATTGATCAAGCATTTGTTAATTTAGAGTTAGCCATAAAATATGATCCTAATAATTCTTTAGCATGGAATGATAGAGGAATTTTATTTAAATATAAAGGCGAAATAGAAAGGGCTTGTTCCGATTGGAAAAAAGCTGTACAACTTGGAAATAGTGATGCAAAATATTATATTAATAAATTTTGTTTGTAATACTGTGGTATAAGGCATTCTCCTCCCCGCCAGCGTCCCGCTTGTGGGGTAGAAAAAGAGCAATACATTTGTTAGATGAGCGGGAATTATAAATTTCATAATCCAGAAGGGCTATGTTTTGTAAGTTTTGCAACGGTATATTGGTTAGCTATTTTTATTAGAGAAGAATATTTTAATTGCATTATAAAGAACTTAAATTACTGAATCGATAAAAAGGGTTAGAAAATTTAAGTGTTTTATGAAAAGTGTATTTACACACAAGCGCGC
>CAYPJC010000387.1:0-2206 GCA_964410855.1 uncultured Flavobacteriales bacterium
ATTTTTGTGTTTCTAGGGGGAACGGATCAGGGCAATCAAACGAGGAAAATAATTCATGCTATAGCTCATTTAATTCAACGAAAGCTAAATATATTTGCAGATGTTGTGATTGGTTCTGGAAACCCTAATATTGAATCACTTAAGAAATTATGCGAAAAACAGAGAAATATTTCATTTCATACAGATGTTACCAATATGGCAGAGCTTATGTCTCGTGCTGATATGGCAATAGGTGCAGGTGGAGCTACTACTATTGAGCGATGTTATTTAGGGTTACCATCGATAGTGATACTAGTTGCAGAAAATCAAATTGAAACAACAAAGGCTTTAGCATCGGTAGGAGCAATAAAAAACTTAGGCTGGTTTGAAGGTGTTAGTGAGAAAGAAGTGGTGGAAGCTATAGAATATTTAATGAATTCACCAAGTGCATTAGCATCAATGAAAGAGCAAGCTTTGATTGTATCGGGGATGAACCCAAGTGCTAGACTGTTAGTTGTTAAAGAAATATGTGAGATGACATCATGACACAATATAAAATTATAAAAAACAAATATGATTATTTTGAAGTTGAACACAAGCCAACAGAAGATGAGTTGGCGATTTATTATTCAGAAAAATATTATCAAGATGGTAAAGGCTCTTACGATGATAAAGGTAGGTATACAAAAGAAGAGATTAAATACTTTCTAAATAGAGTCGAGCAAAAGTACTGTGCAGCTATTAGCCAATCCCAAGAATTAAAACTGTCGAAAGGGCGCTTTCTTGATGTGGGGGCGGGGGAAGGGGAAGGGTGGGCATTAAAGTACTTTGATGCAATTGGTTGGAACATAAAAGGGCTTGATTTTAGTGATTTTGGTATTTCATCTTGCAACCCTGAATTTAAAGATGTTTTAGTAACAGGAGATATTTATCAGAATCTTAATATATTATGTAATGAATGTGATAAGTTTGAAATTATCTTATTAGATAATGTTCTTGAACATGTTCGGGAGCCATTTGAGCTATTGAAGCGGTTGAAAAATATTTTAGCTGACAATGGTATTTTAATAATTGAAGTTCCTAATGACTATTCTAGTCTTCAGAAAAAGTTATATTCCGAAAAATTAGTCTCTAGAAAATACTGGGAAGCATTACCAGACCATCTTTCGTACTTTAATAAAAAAGGATTAGAAGCACTGGCTAAAGATGCTGGCTGGAATGTTGGAATGGTATTCACCGGCTATCCTATTGATGTGAATTTATTAAATGAAAATACTAATTATATAGAAAACTCATTATTGGGTAAGTCTTGCCATTTTGCACGAATAGAGCTTGAGAATATGATACATGAAGTCTCACCCGAAAAGGTTGTTAGGATGTATGAGGCGATGGCGGATTTAGGGTTGGGAAGAGAAATTATTGCACTATTACTTAAAGAAACAGGTAAGTAATCTGATGTTACGAGAGATAATGATTAAAGATTTGGATAATATTCGTCGGTGGAGAAACTCACCAGAAGTGCGTCGAGTTATGTTTTCTGATCATAAAATTAGCAAAGAAGAGCATGCTAAGTGGTGGAGCAGTCTTCAGGAAGATGAATCTAAGAAAGTATTGATATTTGAGATTGATGGTGACAGTCAAGGGGTTGTCAATTTTTTTGATATTAGAGTTGATGATGGAAGCTGTCATTGGGGATTTTATTTGTCCAGTGATTTAAAAGAAAATAGCCTGAGAATTAAGGTATGGCAGAGCCTTGAAGAAAAAGCTATTAAATATGCTTTTCAGGAGCTGGGTTGTACACGATTAATATGTGAGTCATTTGAATTTAATGAAACTGTTTTAGAAATGCATAAAAGATTTGGTTTTGTAGAAACAAAGGTTGAGATACGCATAAAAGATGGGCAGCAGCATGCAGTTGTCACCACTGAATTGATGCTTGAGCAATATAAAAAACGAAGTGGAGCTTTAGAAGAAATTGATAAACCTTACCAAAGGTTATCAGCACAAGTTGCTTTTTTATCACGCTCAAACATGGATTTTATATCGACGGAGTTTGTGAATTTTTCTAAAGGATATCACGTTGATATAGCAGTAACAGAGATTCCTTTTGGTCAGTATATGATTGAGGCTAATGATTCAGGGAGCAATCTACGAAATACTGAGCATGATTTTTTGTTTTTTATTGAAAGTCTAGATGATTTAATTCCATTTAATAATATATTTTCAA
>CAYPJC010000388.1:0-2190 GCA_964410855.1 uncultured Flavobacteriales bacterium
AGGTTCAATATGCTCCATTATACCAATTATATATACTTCTTCTCCATCACAAATGGCATCTGCCTCAGCTTCAATTGCACCTGATAAGAAATGGTCTAAAAGTATTTTGTTCCCTGGTAAATCCTTTAGAATATTCACTACGTGTTCTTCTAAGTCTTTTTCATTCAAAACAATTTTCATACCCTGACCTCCTAAAACATATGAGGGTCTTACTAACAAAGGAAAACCAATCGTTTTGCAAAGTTCTAGACCTTCATCTGCAGTTTCAATTGAACCATATTCCGGATAAGGTATCTTATTTTCCTTTAATAAGTCTGAAAAACTGCCTCTGTCCTCAGCTAAATCTAAAGCCTGATAACTAGTGCCAATAATTTTGATACCATATCTCTCTAATTTTTCTGCTAGCTTCAGGGCTGTTTGACCTCCCAATTGAACGATAACACCTTCAGGTTTCTCGTGTCTAATAATATCGTAGATATGCTCCCAAAATACTGGTTCAAAGTATAATTTATCAGCAGTATCAAAGTCGGTAGAAACTGTTTCAGGGTTACAATTAATCATTATAGTCTCGTAACCACATTCTTTCGCAGCAAGTATTCCATGAACACAACAATAATCAAACTCAATTCCCTGTCCAATTCTATTTGGGCCTGACCCCAATACAATAATTTTTTTCTTATCGGAAACTATTGATTCATTCTCTTCTTCAAAAGTGCTATAATAATAAGGTGTTTTTGCTTCAAATTCTGCTGCACAAGTATCTACAATTTTGTAAACCCTATTTATATTATATTCATCCCTTAAACTATAAACTTCGCTTTCTAAACAGTTAATTAAATGAGCAATCTGTCTATCAGCATAACCTTTTTGTTTTGCTTCTAATAAGAGATCTTTCGGTAATGTTTTTAAACTAAATTTTTCAATTTCAATCTCTAAAATGATCAGTTCTTCAATTTGTCTCAAGAACCACTTATCAATTAAGGTCTTTTTATAAACAGTTGAAATAGGTATCCCTAATTTAATAGCATCATATAAATGAAAGAGTCTGTTCCAACTCGGATTTGCAAGACTATTTAGTATTTGTTCTTGATTTTTTAGTTCTTTGCCATCTGCTCCTAAGCCGTTTCTTTTGACTTCCAATGATTGGCAAGCCTTCTGCAATGCCTCTTGAAATGAACGACCAATGCCCATAACTTCTCCCACAGATTTCATTTGCAGGCCAAGCGATTTATCAGCATTATCAAATTTGTCGAAATTCCATCTTGGGATTTTTACAATAACATAATCTAGAGTAGGTTCAAAATATGCAGAGGTGCTTCCTGTAATTTGATTACTAAGCTCATTCAAATGATAGCCAATAGCTAGTTTCGCTGCAATTTTTGCAATTGGGTAACCAGTAGCTTTAGAAGCCAAGGCAGAAGACCTTGAAACTCTTGGATTTATTTCAATTGCTATTATATCTTCCTTCTCATCATTGCTAACAGCAAATTGAACATTACATCCGCCTGCAAAGTCACCAATTGATCTCATCATCTTGATAGACATATCTCGCATCTTCTGATAGGTGGTATCAGATAATGTCATTGCTGGGGCAACAGTGATAGAGTCTCCCGTATGAATTCCCATTGGATCCATATTTTCAATTGAACAAATAATGATCACATTATCGTTTGAATCTCTTAATAACTCTAATTCATATTCTTTCCATCCCAGAACTGCCTTATCAATTAAAACCTCATGAATTGGAGAAGCATGCAGCCCTCTTGTCAATAATTTATCAAACTCGTCTGCATTGTGCACAAAAGACGCTCCTGTACCACCGAGAGTAAATGATGGTCTAATTACCAAAGGAAATCCAATCTCTTGAGCATAATTTTTTCCTTCCAAAAATGAATTGGCGATTCTCGATGGGGCAACACCAATCCCTATCTTTATCATAAGTTTTCTAAACTGTTCTCTATCTTCTGTAACATTAATTGCGTCAATATCGACACCAATCATACGCACATTATGCTTTTCAAACAATCCAATCTCATCACATTTGATTGCTAAGTTTAAAGCAGTTTGTCCACCCATAGTTGGTAAAACAGTATCTATATCAGGATGTTTTTCAAAAATCGCTTCTATTGATTCAGGCTCTAATGGCTTTAAATAAATATTATCGGCCATTACAGGATCTGTCATTATAGT
>CAYPJC010000389.1:0-1038 GCA_964410855.1 uncultured Flavobacteriales bacterium
TGCCCTATGTGCTCTTTTAGCTGAATCCGGTTGCATTGCAGTAACAGGCGGCTTAGAAGTTGCCTCAGATCGTTTATTGCTTAAAATGAAGAAGGGAGTCGACATTGCACAAGTAGCTAGAGTGACAAAAGCTTTTTCGAAAAACAATATAATGGTTCATGCCTATTTAATGTATGGCTTCCCTACACAAACGGACCAAGAAACGATTGATGCTTTAGAAGTTGTTCGGCAATTGTTTGAATCCCAATGCATCCAATCTGCCTTTTGGCATTTGTTTACTACCACAGTGCATAGTCCAATAGGAAAAGACCCCAAAAGCTTTGGAATTGAAATTACAGGCCCTGAATTTGAAGGTTTTGCACAAAATGATTTAACCCATTTTGACCCAACAGGAACAGATCATAGTGCCTACACTGATGGATTAAACAAGGCACTCAACCAATACTTGATAGGTGGTGGTTTTGATAAACAGATGCAAGATTGGTTTGATTTTGATATAAAAGATACTGAGGTAGATCCCAATTTAATAACAAATCATTTAAGTGAATTCATTCAAAATTCGGTAGATAGAACGTAATTTAGTTTCCTAATTATAACAGATGGGTTTAAGTCAATCAATCTAGAATTATTTAAGCAAACTGAATTATTAATTTACTACTATTCAATTAACTTTAACGAAAAAAAGAATTATGCTTTCAAAAAATATAGAACAACTGCTTCAAGATCAAGTAAAAAATGAGGCTCAGTCTTCACAAACTTACCTTGCTATGGCTTGTTGGGCAGATGTAAAAGGATTTAATGGCGTTGCCAATTTTTTATATGCTCATTCGGATGAAGAACGAGAACACATGTTGAAGTTAGTAAAGTTTCTAAACGAACGAGGAAGTCAAGCTACTGTTCCTGCTTTAGGGTCTCCTAAAAAAGATTTTAAAACGCTAAACGAGGTGTTCAAAATGATACTTGATCACGAAATATTGGTCACAGCATCGATCAACAACATTATAACTAATTGCTTAAAAGAAAGCGATCATTTAACCA
>CAYPJC010000389.1:1061-2159 GCA_964410855.1 uncultured Flavobacteriales bacterium
GTATATTTCAGAGCAAATGGAAGAAGAACAATTAGCACGCTCTATTTTAGATAAATTGGAAATGATTGGAAGTGACACTTCAAGTTTATTTCTATTTGACAAGGACATGGGAGAAGTTAAGCAATTATAAAAGCTCAATGCCTCTTATTTCTTCACGATATCTTCTAATCTGAGTTCGATGTTAGAGTTTTATTTTTGTTCTAAAAATCAGTAAACTAGTTCATCGGTAAGGCCTACGGCAAGGTTCATAAATGCTCTCTGTTTTGGTCAACTCTTTATTCTCTCAACAAAATTCTTTGCATTACTTCGAAAACATCGTCCGAGTTTGCAATTCTTATTTGTTCATCTTTTGGGAGCTTGATATTTATGTGAAAAATTTATTCATATTTAAACGGATGATAGGATTCATATTCACGCTCTACTTTATAGTTTAGTTCCTCCTTTATCATCTTACCTTTCTCATTCCATTGTCTATAACCAACTTCAGTTCCACTACTATACAGATATTCTTCAAAAGGCAATCCATCTTCATTATATCTAACTACTCTGCCATGAGTAACACCTTGAACAAAATTTCTTTCCCAAATAATGTGTCCTTTTTCATTAAAGATAAAGTAAGTTCCATGAGTTTTTCCATTAAGGTAAGGCATTAAATGTCTCAATTGCCCATTAAGGTCATAAGTATAGCTATTTCCATTCTTTTTGCCAGACAAAAAACTACAAGTCATATAAGGTTGTGTATCTCCTTCATATAAAACTATCCAGTCTCCATCAAGTGTTATATCATTTTTTGGATAGATGACATCAATTGCTTTTTCAGTCATTCTTTGTTTAAAGAGTTTATATACCTTTCCTCTAAAAGTGAATTTTCCTGCACTATCGGTGCTTAATTCTACATAACCAGACCTTTCGGTATCTTTAATAAACACTTTTTCCTGAGCGATGATGCTTACAGAAATTAAATAATAAAAGAAAAATACTAGAATTGCTTTCATATTTACCGTTGGTTTCTTCGACCTTTAACAAAATTCTTTATTCCTGAACCTACTGAATTAGTTATTTCAGAACCATGTTTACTTTGCAAAGCAGTTCCATATT
>CAYPJC010000390.1:0-2155 GCA_964410855.1 uncultured Flavobacteriales bacterium
ATATGAAACCAAAAATTTAAAAGTTGGTAGTCCTTTAGAAAAAACAATTAGTGGTGGACAACGAAAACGGGTAAACATTGCCTTAGAGTTAATTCGAGAGCCCTCTATTCTTTTTATAGATGAGCCTACATCAGGGTTATCTTCTAGAGACTCTGAAAACATCATGGACCTTCTAAAAGAGTTGACTTTAAGAGGGAAATTGATTTTTGTTGTGATTCACCAGCCTTCTTCTGAGATATTTAAAATGTTTGATAAGCTAATCATTTTGGATACCGGTGGATATTTAATCTCCAGCGGTAACCCAGTTGATGCGATCGTATATTTTAAACAACAAACTCAGCAAGCAAATGCTGTTGAAAGTGAATGTCCACAGTGTGGAAATGTAAACCCTGAGCAGATTTTTAACATTATTGAATCTAAGACTTTGGATGAGTATGGAGATCAAACGGATAACCGTAAGGTTAATCCAAAAGACTGGTATCGCAAATACAATGAAAGCCTTCAATTAGTTAATAAAGGGGAGAATCAACAAAATAGACTTGAACCCGAAACCACTCTAAAAATTCCAAATGCTTGGAAGCAGTTTAAAGTGTTTATTAAAAGGGATGTACTTTCTAAATTGACCAATAAGCAGTACATGCTTATCAACTTTTTAGAAGCACCTGTATTGGCTTTTATACTCTCTTTTATAATCAAATATTCAAACACAGACGAAGCCACAAGTACTGGCTATATTTTTAGAGAGAATGAGAATTTAACAGCCTATATATTCATGAGTGTTATTGTCGCTCTTTTCTTAGGATTAACAGTAGCCGCTGAAGAGATTATACGAGATCGAAAAATTTTAAAAAGAGAAAAATTTTTAAATTTAAGCAAGGGCAGCTATTTATTTTCTAAGATAGCAATCATGTTTGCAGTTTCTGCAATTCAAATTGCAACATTTGTATTGGTTGGTAATTCCATTTTAGAAATTCGTGGAATGTATTTCGAGTATTGGTTAATCCTATTTTCCACTGCCTGTTTTGCGAATATGCTTGGTTTGAATATCTCCTCTAGTTTTGATTCCGCAGTTACTATCTATATTCTGATTCCATTTCTTGTTATTCCGCAGCTTATTTTAAGTGGGGTTATTGTCAAATTTGACAAACTAAACCCAGTAATTACAATTCAAAAGAAAGTTCCTTTTGTAGGTGAAGTTATGGTTTCCAAATGGGCGTTTGAAGCCTTAGCAGTCAATCAGTTTAAAAACAATGAATTCAACAAGCAGTTTTTTTATATAGATAAGGACATAAAGACTACCAGTTTTAGAAAAAACTTCTGGTTAAGCCGTTTAAAAGACCGCTTAAATTACCTAAAAAGAAACCTCAATGACTCAACTGAACAAGAAGGTCTTTTAAATGCCACTACCCTCTTGTATAATGAACTAACAAAGGAAAATGAACGAAATAAAGTCCACCAATTTGACGCCATTGACCAATTAGCTGATGGCATTCCGTCTAAAGAGGTAGTAACCCAAGTAGCAGATCATTTAGAGCTTTTGAACGAATACTACATTGAACAGTCTAACTTCTATAGCGATGAGAAGGATCGATTAATAATTGACTTAAACAAGACAGAAGAAGCCAAGGCTGAATTTATTGACCTTAAGAATACTTACACCAATGAATCGCTAGAGAATTTGGTTACTAATAAAAATGATTTAGATAAAATCATAGAATGGAAAAATGAGTTGATTCAGCGCGCTAACCCAATTTACAAAGATCCTGCTGGTTTTAGAGCTCATTTTTTAGCTCCATCAAAAAAATTATTTGGAAACTACATTACCACCTTCTCTGCTAACTTGATGATAATTTGGGGATTCTCTATTTTCTTGGCCATTACACTTTATTATGATGCCTTGAGAAAACTCTTAGACAAGTTAGGCAAGCTGTTTAAACGGAAAGAGTATTAAGCAGCCGTTCGCGTTCGATTGTTCCAAAATTTAAAACCCTTTTTTGTTGTTATCGTCATTTCAAGGAGGCATGAATGTTATTCCAACGACGTCTTTGCGAGGAGGTACGACGAGGCAATCTGTTATTCAATAAGCAGATTGCTTCACCCTTGGTTACTAGGGATTCGCAATGCCGGTAAACGATAAGTACAAAACGAGCAATGA
>CAYPJC010000391.1:0-2138 GCA_964410855.1 uncultured Flavobacteriales bacterium
AATACACGAAGCCATTACGCAGATACCCGCAGCAAGTAAAAAAATGAAAGGAAAAGTAGTAGACGAAATAGAAAAAGGGTACACCCTTAAAGAGAAGGTAATTCGTTTTGCAAAAGTAGTTGTTGGTCAATAATTTATAAGTATGTCGAAAAGAGATTATTACGAGGTTTTAGGTGTAGAAAAAAATGCAACAACTGTTGAAATTAAAAAGTCATACAGAAAGTTAGCGCTAAAGTTTCATCCGGATAAAAATCCAGATGATAAATCAGCTGAAGATAAGTTTAAAGAAGCAGCTGAGGCATATGAAGTGCTAAGTAACGCTGAGAAAAAAGCAAAATATGATCGTTTTGGTCATGCGGGCATGGGTGCCGGTGGTGGTTTCGGCGGCGGCGGAGGAATGAACATGGATGATATATTCTCACAATTCGGCGACATCTTCGGTGGCGGCGGAGGAGGATTTAGCGGATTTGGCGGTGGTGGTCGCAGCCAAGGCAGAAGAGTAAACAGAGGAAGCAATATCCGAGTTAAAGTAAATATGACTCTCAATGATATCGTTAATGGAATTGAGAAAAAAATAAAAGTTAAAAAATATATTAAGTGTAAACCCTGCACTGGTTCAGGAGCAGAAGGTGGTAGTGGTGGATTTACTACCTGTGATTCGTGCAAAGGTGCAGGTCAAGTAAATAGAGTAACCAACACCTTTCTTGGGCAAATGCAAACAGCCACTACCTGCCCAACATGCGGCGGAGATGGAAAAATAATTACAGATAAGTGCAATAGTTGCCACGGTGATGGTATTATTAAAGATGATGAGACAATAGATTTAAAAATCCCAGCTGGTGTTGAAGGTGGCATGCAACTTTCTGTTTCTGGAAAAGGAAACATGGGAGCTAGAAATGGAGTTTCTGGAGATTTAATTGTATTAATCGAAGAAGAAGAACATCCTGAATTGAAGAGAGATGGTATAAATATCTTATATGATCTATACATTAGCTTTGCTGATGCTATTCTTGGAATTGATGTAATGATTCCAACCGTTAATGGGAAAGCTAAAATCAAAATTGAATCCGGTACGCAAGGCGGAAAAGTACTTAGATTAAGAAATAAAGGAATTCCAGAGGTTAATGGTTATCGAACAGGAGATCAATTAGTTAATGTGAACGTTTGGACACCTCAAAAGCTATCTAAGGAAGAAAAGAGTGCCATTCAAAAAATGCAAAAGTCTAAAAACTTCGAGCCTAAACCAACAGCTCAAGACAAAGGATTTTTTGAGCGAATGAAAGACTATTTTTAATAGACTGCCATTGCTAGCTAACTTATAAAATCAGGTAGGTTTATTTGACTTCCATCAAGTTTTGAACTATTACTGATACAGCCGGACACATTCGTGTATTTATAGCCGTTAAGTCAAGTACTTGATGCATTCGTTTGCGATTGGTATGTGGATATTCTCTGCAAGCCTTTGGTCTTGAATCATAAGCCATGCACTTATTATCCTCCTGTAAAAATGGACAAGGTGAAGATTTCAACACTTGATCCCCATCCTCATCTGTCTTCAAGTATTTGTCGTAAAATGCGGAAGCCTTCATTTTAAAATGAGACGCCATCCGTTCAATATCCTTGTCATAAAAAATTGGTGAAGTTGTCTTACAACAATTGGCGCAATCTAGACAGTCAATTTTATTAAACGCAGCATCATGCTCCGATTGAAACTGCACATCCAAATCTTTTGGAGGTCGTTGTTTCAATCTTTTTAAAAAACGATTAATTTCTTTGCGATTACTTTTAGCAAAATCTATTTTATGTTGAAGTTCTTCTTTCAATTTTTATCAATTATAGTTTTCTAGCTCTTAGCATTTCTCGCTTCCCTCCTTTTGGACCAGCTAATTTTTCAATTTCAAAACCAATCGCCTTGAGTCTTCTTTTTATTTCGCCCTTGACACAATAAGTGACTAGAATTCCTTCCTTTTTAAGGGATAAAAACAATGCTTCAAATATTTCCTCTGTCCACATTTCATGTTGTTTTTCCGGAGCAAAAGCATCAAAATAAATCAAGTCATACCTATTAGGTTGAATATTGAAGGCACTCAACTTTTGATTGTATTTTAACAACGAAAATTGCTTGGAAAGTTTAATTT
>CAYPJC010000392.1:0-2131 GCA_964410855.1 uncultured Flavobacteriales bacterium
ACCATTCATTTTGATAAAACCAAAGAGAAGGGGCATCCATTTGCATATCATGTTTATGGAACGGCCATTACCACGGTAACAGTTGATTGCTTGCGCGGCATATATGAAGTTGATGCGGTAAAAATCGTACACGATTTCGGCAAATCCATGAACCTCGGGATTGACATAGGACAAGCTGAAGGTGCTTTGGCACAAGGGATTGGATGGATGACCATGGAAGAGATTGCATACAATGAAGATGGACGTTTATTATCAAATGCCTTATCTACTTATAAAGTTCCAGACATATTTTCTGCTCCAAAAACAATAGAAACAATTCCATTAGAAACTGAAGGAAATGAATTGGCAATTAAGAAATCAAAAGCAGTAGGCGAACCTCCATTAATGTATGGTATTGGTACATATTTCGCGATTCAGCAAGCGGTAAAAGTGTTCAATCCAAATTACAAATTAAAGTTCCATGCTCCATTTACACCAGAGAAAGTGTTGATGGGTTTATACGAGAAATAAGGATATCAAACTTCAATACACAAAACAAAACATTATCCGTGGCGCTATTATTTACAGCGCCGGAGATACCATTGCTGCGTTGCTCTTACACGACTTTTCAATTTACAGATTATTGGGAATGGTATTGATTGGCGCAACGATTTATGCCTTTGAAATCCCAAACTACTTTGCATGGATTGATAAAAGAACCGTTTCTTTTGTCGGTATTAAAAAAACAATGGCAAAAACAGGATTGGCGATTGCCTATTTTAATCCGCTTTGGATTTTTAGACATCTGGCTTTTATAAAACTACTCTCATGGAATCACGCACAAGTCGACAGCACTTTAATGACCATTGCAGTCTGGGCATTTTTAGCAAATATCCCGATATCGTTTATTGCCAATTTTATGATTCAGAATAAGATAAAACTCGATTGGCGATTTTTAGCTAGCGCAATTTTCTCGGCGATTATGGCAATCTATTACGCTTTAAGTGAGACTATTTTTCAATGATATTTTGGCAACACATATTAGACAGATTACGCGACAATCAAAAAGTGTATGTCCTCACAGTGATTGAAAACTTTGGGAGTTCTCCTGGCCGAAAAGGTTTTAAAATGCTGGTTGCCGAAGATGGATTTATCTTTGGTTCTGTTGGTGGCGGTGTTATGGAGTTTGCCTTGGTAGCACAGGCCAAAGACCTTTTAGCAGCACCAAATTCGCCGATATTTATAAAAAAACAAATTCACAAAGAAAAAGTCAAAGAGGGTTCGGGAATGATTTGTTCGGGAGAACAAACCGTTGCTTTTCACTGTTTAGATTCCAATTATATTTCTGCCTTAGAAAGCATTATTTCTTGTTTACAAAAAGGAGAAAATGGAAGGTTGCGTTTGACGCCAATCTCTTTTGATTTCTCGGGTAAGCTCGTAGAAAATCAATTTGAATATCAAATCAATTCCAATGAAGATTGGTTTTTTGAAGAGCATATTGGTTTTAGAGAAACCTTTTATATTGTAGGTGGTGGCCATGTTGGCGTCGCTGTTTCAGAGTTGTTATCAAAACTCGGGTTTTATATTGTTGTTTTTGACAATAGAGAAAATCTAAACACATTAAATAACAATAAGTTCGCACATCAAAAATCAGTTGTTAATTACAACCATATTGAGGCACATATTCCGCAAGGAGATTCGTGTTATGTAGCCATAATGACGAATAAGTACACTGACGACAAATTGGTGTTAAGTAAACTTATCAGAAACAAAAATAAATTTATTGGCGTTTTAGGAAGCGTAGCAAAATTAGAAACGATGTGGGAAGCTTTGCTCAAAGAAGGTTTCACACAAGCAGAAATAGAAACCGTTTACGCGCCTATTGGTTTATCTATAAAAAGTGAAACCCCAGAAGAAATTGCAGTGAGTATTGCTGCCCAAATTATTCAAATCAAAAATAGGAATAGAAAATAATTCAATAATATCCCCTGCGTTTTTAAGTCATTTGATTTATCGTCTTCGCAAAACAATGTTTCTGAAAGAAAAAATTGGATTAAATTACGCATACAAGCTCAAATTATAAATTAACTATGGAAGATTTTATCACCGCTTCCACCTTTACACTACCAAGTGAAATGGCTGTAGCAAAGGG
>CAYPJC010000393.1:0-2125 GCA_964410855.1 uncultured Flavobacteriales bacterium
CCACCCTCTTCGTAATGTCTTCTATTTGAGCCATTACCATATCTCCTAAATTATAAGGAGGAAGTACAGCATAAGAATCTCCAGAATGAATTCCTGCAGGTTCAATGTGTTGCATTATTCCAATAATATAAACATCCTCTCCATCACAAATAGCATCTGCTTCAGCTTCTATTGCTCCACCTAAAAAGTGGTCTAATAAAATTTGGTTATTTGGCATTGATTTCAAAATATCAACAACATGAGTTTCTAATTCATCTTCATTGATAACAATTTTCATTTTTTGACCACCCAACACATAAGAAGGGCGAACTAACAACGGAAAACCTAAGCCTTTAGAAAGTTCAATTGCTTGTTCTGCACTTTCTACAATTCCATATTTTGGAAAAGGAATATTTAATTTTTCTAATGCTTTAGAAAAACGACCTCTATCTTCAGCAATATCAAGTGCTTCAAAAGAAGTTCCCATTACCTTAATTCCGTATTTCTCTAATTTCTCAGCTAATTTCAACGCTGTTTGCCCTCCTAACTGAACAATAACCCCTTCAGGTTTTTCATGTTTGATGATATCGTAAATATGTTCCCAAAATACTGGCTCAAAATATAATTTATCTGCTGTATCAGAATCTGTAGAAACTGTTTCAGGATTACAGTTAATCATAATAGTTTCATAACCAGCTTCTTTAGCAGCTATTATACCATGCACACAACTGTAATCAAACTCAATTCCTTGTCCAATTCTATTGGGTCCAGAACCCAATACTACTATCGATTTCTTTTTAGTCACTACCGATTCATTCTCTTCTTCAAAAGTTGAATAGTAGTAAGGTGTTTCTGCAGGAAACTCAGCAGCACACGTATCAACCAGTTTATAAACACGGTTAATGTTCATTTCTGTTCGTTTATCGTAAACTTCGCTTTCTAAACATTTTAATAAATGAGCAACTTGTCTATCCGCTAAACCTTTTTGCTTCGCCTCTTTCATCAACTCTTTAGGCAAATTCTCGATAGTGAATTTCTCAATTCTTTTTTCAAGTTTTACAGAATCTTCTATCTGACGCAAAAACCAGTGATCAATTTTTGTTTTCTCATAAATGGTATTAAATGGTATACCCATCTTAATAGCATCATATACATGAAACAATCTATCCCAACTAGGGTTTGCTAAACTGTGTAATATTTCGTTTTGATTGGTTAACTCTTTACCATCAGCACCTAATCCATTTCTATTAATTTCTAAACTCTGACATGCTTTTTGTAAGGCTTCTTGAAAACATCTTCCAATACCCATTACCTCTCCAACAGATTTCATAGAGAAACCTAATCTTCTGTCTGCACCTTTAAATTTATCAAAGTTAAAACGAGGAATTTTCACAATAACATAATCCAATGTTGGCTCAAATAAAGCAGAAGTTGTTCCTGTAATTGGATTTTTCAATTCATCCAACGTATAACCAATAGCTAATTTAGCAGCTATTTTAGCAATAGGATAACCTGTTGCTTTAGATGCTAATGCTGATGAACGAGAAACTCTTGGATTAATTTCTATTGCAATAATTTCTTCTCTTTCATCATTACTTACGGAGAACTGAACATTACATCCTCCAGAAAAATTTCCAATAGAACGAATCATCTTAATAGATAAGTCTCTCATTTTTTGAAAGGTAGTGTCCGACAAAGTCATTGCAGGAGCAACAGTAATTGAATCTCCTGTATGAATTCCCATTGGATCAAAATTCTCAATCGAACAAATAATAACTACATTATCATTTTTATCTCTCAGTAATTCTAACTCATATTCTTTCCAGCCTATTACAGCTTTATCAATCATTACTTCGTGAATCGGAGAAGCTTTTAAACCAATATGTAATGCTTCTTCATATTTATCTGCATCGTAAATTACAGCACCACCAGTGCCCCCTAAGGTAAACGAAGGACGAATAACCAATGGAAAACCAATCTCTTGAGCAACTTCTTTACCCTCTAAATATGATTTCGCTGTTTTAGAAGGCGCCATTCCTACTCCTATTTCTTCCATCTTTTGACGGAATAGCTCTCTATCTTCAGTTACTTCAATAGCTTTTGTATCAACACCAATCATTTTTACTCCATGATCTTTCCAAATACC
>CAYPJC010000394.1:0-2102 GCA_964410855.1 uncultured Flavobacteriales bacterium
AGCGATTAAAGGTGAATTAAAAACAATGGAAACATTGTACAAGAAAAATTTAGGCAAAAACACTGATACTTTTAACTTCTGAGATTATGGAAAAATTATTTTGGCAACTATTCAATGCAGACTCAGAAGGTGAGGTTAACAAAATTGTTAATTCTAATAAATTATTTAGCGACTCTAATAATTGGGAACCCTATGGAGGAAACGAAGGGAATTTTGGCACATTTGAAAGCCAACAAAATCACCCTGTACCAGCCTTAATTGAAAAAATCACAAATTCCATTGATGCAACATTAATTAAAGATTGTAAAATTCATGGAATTGACCCTAAATCTCAAGATGCTCCTAAATCCATGAATGAAGCAGTAGAGAAATTCTACAATGTGAAGGATGGAGAAATCGGTGAACTTACAAATAAAGAAAGAAGAGATTTAGCTGAAAATATTCAAATTATTGCAACTGGTGACAAAACGCAACCGTGTATTACTATTTATGATGCGGGAGAAGGACAAATACCTGAGGAATTTGAAGATACTTTTTTGTCTTTGCAAAAAAACAATAAAACAAGCATCCATTTTGTCCAAGGGAAATACAATATGGGCGCAACAGGTGCGGTTGTCTTTTGCGGTGATAAAAAGTATCAATTAATTGCATCTAAAAGAAACATTGAACTTAATAACGGGAACGATAGTGAGTTTGGTTTTACACTTGTAAGAAGACATCCTTTATCAAAGGAAGAAATTGCGGCAGATGTTAGAACTACTTATTACGAATATTTCTGCCCTAACAAACAAATTGCTTCATTTAGCATAAAACAAATTGACTTGGGTCTTTACAATCGAAAATTCAGATCTGGAAGTATTGTCAAATTATATTCATACCAGCTACCTAGAGGTTCTCGTTCAGATGTAACCTTATGGAGAGACTTAAATCAATATATGTATCACTTACCTCTACCAATAAGTGTAGTAGAAAAGAGAGATTATGCAGGTGTAAAAACAAAAGGAACAGGATCTGCTCAAAGTAAACCTGTCTTAGGAAATAGAACTCGAATTACAATTGATAGCAGAGACAAGGTAAGCAGGACAATACAATTCACCATTCCAAAAGAATCTGGACTAGGAGATATTAATATTGAAGTTATTATTTTCAATTCAGATGTAGGACATGGAGAATTCATCAAAAATAAGTCTATTATTTTCACACAAAATGGGCAAGTCCATGCCTCAGAGGGACAATCTTTTATTTCTCAAAACCTTGGGTTTTCATTATTAAAAACAGCTACTCTAATTCATGTAAATTGTACAAAAATCCCAACTGAAATAAGGCAAGACCTGTTCATGTCTAATAGGACTCACTTGAAACAAGGCCCTAAAACAGAGCATCTTTTAGATGAAGTTATAGCATTGTTAAAGAAGAGTAGTGAATTAAAACGACTCAATAATGAAAGGAAAAATTCACTACTTAGGGATTCTAAATCAGATAAAGATTTAATCGAAAAGTTTCTTTCCAAACTCCCTGTTGATAAGGATGTAGTTAATCTGCTGAAAAAAAATGGCTCACTAGATTTCCTCAAATCGGCAGGAAATAAAATAAATTCAAATGATCACAAACAAAAAAGGACTGAACAAAAAAAACTAAATCGATTTCCATCAATATTTAATTTAAACCTTAAAAAAGATAAGAATGGAAAAGTTTACAAAACCATTCCATTAGATTCAACAGGAAAGGCAACTATTGAAACAGATGTTGAAGATGATTATTTATTTAGACCTGTAGAAAAGGGAGAATTTGAAATACAAATTCTTCAAAAAAGAAATAAATCAGATAAACCAGTAAACCCTAGTTCAAATCCTTTTCCGGATGACGTGACAGATATTTTAACAATTAATAGAGAAGGTTCTACAGATGGAACTATTAAATTATTGATTAAGCCAAACGAAAAAGCAAAAGTTGGTGATGAGATTGAAATTAGAGCAAGACTTAGTGCTCCTGGACAAGAATTCGAGTGTGTTTTCAATGTAATAGTTGATGAGAAAATTGACAAACCGAAAACTAAAGAAGAATCACCATCAGAAACTTTCCCAAACCTTCCTACTCCAAGA
>CAYPJC010000395.1:0-2100 GCA_964410855.1 uncultured Flavobacteriales bacterium
ACTTCTAACCTGAGTAACCTTTATTTTAGCCATCTCTATTTTTTTATCCGTTAAATACCACATCTAGTTCAACTCCTCTATGCTTAGCTACCGTATATGCATCACGCATATTTTGTAAAGCTTCAATTGTTGCTTTTACAACATTGTGAGGGTTTGAAGAACCCTTAGACTTAGCTAAGACGTCATGCACTCCTACACTTTCTAATACAGCGCGCATAGCGCCTCCAGCAATAACACCTGTACCATGAGAGGCTGGCTTAATAAAAACTCGAGCTCCTCCATATTTTGCTTCTTGTTGGTGAGGAACTGTCCCATTTACAATAGGCACTTTAATTAAATTTTTCTTTGCGTCATCAATTCCTTTAGAAATTGCTTCTGTAACTTCATTGGCCTTACCTAGTCCGTGTCCAACAATCCCATTTTCATTCCCAACTACAACAATAGCAGAAAAACTGAAATGTCTTCCACCCTTTGTTACTTTAGTCACTCGCTGAATACTAACCAACTTATCCTTTAGTTCGATTTCGCTGGACTTAACTCTTTTTGTGTTTGCGTTAGCCATATTATTTCTTTTTCTCTAATTCAATTAAAAGTTCAATCCTCCTTCACGGGCTCCGTCTGCAATTGCCTTAACTCGACCATGGTATAAATAACCATTACGATCAAAACACACTGAAGAAATTCCTTCTTTTTGCGCTTTTTCAGCTAGCAATTTTCCAACCAATTCGGCTTGTTCAACTTTAGCTACTTTTTTTGAAGCTATTGATTTTTCTCTTGAAGAAGCTGACAATAAGGTCCTACCAGTCACGTCATCTACCAATTGAGCATAAATCTCTTTGTTACTTCTAAAAACCGACATACGAGGTCTCTCCGCAGTTCCAGTAACAACTTTTCTAATTCTTCTCTTAATTCTGAGTCGTCTATCTGACTTAGTTAATGCCATAACTTATTATTTAGCTGCAGATTTACCTGCTTTTCTTCTAATGTATTCTCCAACAAATCGAATTCCTTTACCTTTATATGGCTCTGGCTTTCTCATTGATTTAATTTTTGCAGCAACTTGACCAATAAGCTGCTTATCAAAAGAATTCAATGTAATAATTGGATTCTTTCCTCTCTCTGAAAGAGTTTCAACTTTAACTTCGGTTGGTAACTCAATTACAATTGCGTGAGAATAACCTAAAGACAAATCTAATCGTTGACCTTGATTAGATGCCCGGTACCCTACTCCGACCAACTCCAATTGTTTTTGATATCCATTACAGACACCTTCAATCATATTGTAAATTAAAGCACGGTATAATCCGTGTTTTGCTTTGTGATCTTTTTGATCCGAATGTCTTGTTAATGAAACAAGTCCATCTTCAAGCTTAACTGTAATGTTGGGATCAACAGTCTGAGTCAATTCACCTTTCAAACCTTTTACACTTACAATATTCTTATCGGAGATATTTATCTCTACTCCTTGAGGAACTTCTATAGGTGCTAAACCAATTCTTGACATAACTTTCTCTTTCTAAAATTCTTAATATACGTAGCAAAGTACTTCACCACCGACTTTTTCTTTCCGAGCTTCTTTATCAGTCATTACTCCCTTAGAAGTTGATATAATCGCTACACCCAAACCATTAATAACTCGTGGAAGGTTATCAGATTGCACATACTTTCTTAAACCTGGCTTACTAACTCGCGACAAACTTTTTATAGCCGATACTTTTGAAATAGGATGATATTTTAAAGCAATCTTTATAACTCCTTGTGGATTATCATCCCCAAGAAACTTATAATTTAAAATATAACCCTTCTCAAAAAGAATCTTTGTCATCTCCTTTTTTAAGTTAGAGGCAGGAATTTCCACCACTTTATGTTTCGCACTTGATGCGTTTCTTATTCTAGTCAGAAAATCTGAAATTGGATCTGTCATTATTCCTTATATTAAATTACCAGCTTGCTTTTTTAACTCCCGGGATTAGCCCTTGACTTGCCATTTCTCTAAATTTTACACGAGAAATACCAAATTGTCTCATGAAACCTTTTGGTCTACCTGTTAAACTGCAACGATTGTGCATTCTTACAGCAGCTGAATTTTTAGGCAATTTT
>CAYPJC010000396.1:0-2096 GCA_964410855.1 uncultured Flavobacteriales bacterium
TCATTTCAAAGAAGTGTTGGCTCAATTTGAAGGCCGAATTCGCTTAGAAATCGCGAATTTATATTCTATTGAACTACCTGCTAAATTTGTTTATGAATTCTCAAAAAGTGAGGCAGTAAAAAATATAGAATTTAGTTCTTCTCCAGGCAAAGCATTAGGCGATACAATGTTGACTAATATCAATGCTGATTCTATTATTGCAATAGCTTCTCCACTAAAATTTAAATATTCAGGAAAAGGGGTAATTCTTGGGGTAATTGATTCAGGTATCGAGCTTAAACATGATGATTTCAAAGACAGTAGTGGAAACACTAGAGTTTTGTATTTATGGGATCAAAAGGAAAACTTCCAACCATCTAGGCCTGCGAATAATTACAATTACGGAGTTGAATGGACATCTAATGACATCAATCTCAATATCTCAACCCACGATGATAATGCACAAGAATTTGGCCATGGATCAAATGTTACCGGTGCAGCCGCTTCTAATGGCCTAGCTAGTGGAAACTTTAAAGGAGTGGCTCCCGAAGTAAATATTATCAGTGTTGCAACAGATTTTAATAGACCAAACTGGCTGCAAACAGTTGTTGAGGCAGTTGATTACATATACAAAAAGGCAGATTCTCTAGGAATGCCTTGTGTTATAAATGCAAGTATAGGAACCTATAATGGCTCTCATGATGGGAAAGATATAGCCGCAAGAATGATTGATTCTTTGATTAAGCAAAAACCAGGCAGATCATTTGTTTGTGCAGCGGGAAATGCAGGAAATATACCTTTTCACCTTCAACAAAACCCCAATCAGGACACTGTTTTCACTTGGTTTAAAAGCAATCCAAATCTATGGTCGGGCCTTGGAGGTATTTATTTTGAATTATGGTCAGACACAATTGATTTTAATCAAATAAAATTTTCAATTGGCGCAGACAAGTTTAATAATGGAAACTATAGTTTTAGAGGAAGAACAGTTTTCGACTCCATTCAAAATAGATTAAATGTAATCTATGAAGACTCTATCCTGAATAGCCAAGGAGTAAGAATAGCATCGATTAAAACGTATGCGGAACAGAATGAAGGTAGATACAAATTAGAAGTTGCCATTATTCAGCCAGATTCTGTAGACTATTTATACAGATTAGAAACAGTCGGAAATGGAAAATTGGATCTATGGTCTTCCTACTCCTTAGTAGGTCATAGTGATATGATTCAACAAAATCTCCCAGATAGTTCCCAGTTCCCTTCTATCGTTAATTATAAAAAGCCAGATAGCATTCAAAGCATTGTAAGCAGTTTTACTTGCCTTCCATCTGTTATCACAGTAGGCAATTACACAAACAGAGCCAGCTACATTGATGTTTCAAATACCACTAGAAACATTGCAGTTACTCCAGGCGAGATTAGTGTCAATTCTAGCCTGGGCCCAAATAGAAATGGAGTTCTAAAGCCAGATTTAAGTTCAGCAGGCGATTATATGTTCTCAGTGGGAAGGTTAGCCACTATTCAGGATGCTATTCTTTCGAATCCTTCAAAAGTGAGCCAGGATAGCTTACATTTTAGGAATGGTGGAACCTCCATGGCTTCTCCAACTGTTGCAGGCTTAGTAGCTCTCTATTTTGAGATGTGTCCAAATACAAATTATTCTCAAATAAAAACAGACCTATTACAATCATCAAAAGCCGATTTACAAACAAGTAATTTACCAAACAATAAATGGGGTCATGGCAAAGCAGATGGCTTTCAATTTTTAAAGCAAAAAGTTTTTCAAGCAAGCATAACCGGACCAACAACTGGGTGCTTTGGAGATACTATTCTGCTTAAAGGAGCTGACTCTAGTTATTTCTATGAATGGAATACCAGTGTAAAATCAAATGTATTAAAAGTGACTACCGATGGGGTTTACTTTGCTTGGGCTTCTAATGACTTAGGTTGCCTGGCACTTAGCGATTCTATCGAAATAAACTTTACTCCCCTGCCTCCCAAACCATCGATTAATCAAATTGGCAATAAGCTCTACCTTTCAGAAAATGGAATTTATCAATGGTACAAAGACTCAACAGAAATACCTAACGAAACAGACTCTGTTCTAATTTTAAGTA
>CAYPJC010000397.1:0-428 GCA_964410855.1 uncultured Flavobacteriales bacterium
TGTTGAAATTATTCTTCTAATATACTGAAAGTCAATGTTTTAAACAAACTTTAAGCGAATTAATTTACTGACAATCAGATGTTTATATTTTTGTCATGTACTAAAGTGGGAGATATTAAATTAAAAAGAAGATTTAGATGAAAAAAGCGATTATGTTTTTATTCAGTATTCTATCCTTTCAAATGGTTTCAATTGCAGGAGGATGGTTGCAAGGAAAAAACAAAGGTTATTTTAAATTAAACCAATATACGATCAAAGGGAGTAAATTTTATAACAGTGATGGCAAGATTGGTTCAATTGGGAAAACGGGAGTTTATCTAACTAGTTTATATGGGGAGTATGGAGTTTCAAATAAATTTGATGTCATTGCATATGTTCCATTTATTAGTCGAACTACTTATGAAGGAGGGTCAAGTTTTATGATTGGC
>CAYPJC010000397.1:438-647 GCA_964410855.1 uncultured Flavobacteriales bacterium
ATCCGCCAATATCAAATGACGAAGCAATAGATTTTGGAGACTCTTTTCTTGGAGTAAAATATGGTATTCGACAGAATAAGTCATTTGTGATTAGTGTTGCACTTTTAATTGGATTACCATTTGGTGACCCAAAAGCAGGGAAAAGTGGAGTTTTGCAGACTGGCGATGGAGAGTTCAATCAACAAATTTCTTTGCTTTTTGGGTACGGG
>CAYPJC010000397.1:657-2087 GCA_964410855.1 uncultured Flavobacteriales bacterium
CATTTTTATGCAAATTTGGAAGTTGGGTTTAATAATAGAACAAATGATTATTCTGACGAAATTATTGGAAACTTCGAATTTGGATATCAGTTTAAGGAAAAATTAATTTTAGCAATTAAGGTAGTAACTAATAATTCTTTAATGAACGGAGATGAATCGAAAGGCCGTGGTATAGGGGTTTATTCAAATAACGTAGAATATGTCTCTTACGGACCTGAAATTTCTTATCGAATAAATAAGAAGTTTGGACTGACTGCTAACTATTTTACGGCCTCATCTGGACGAAGCATCATAGCTGTTCCTTCATACAGTTTTGGAATATTTATGGAGCTGAAATAATAGTTAGAAAATTCCCTTTTAAAAATTCACTTATTACTGAATAAAGGAATGTCTTTTTTCTTTATTTTCCGTGACATTGTTTGAATTTCTTGCCACTTCCACAAGGACAAGGTTCATTTCTTCCAACTTTTTTTTCAACTCGCACTGGCTGTACTTTAGGTTTTTGTTGAGTAGTAGTTTCTCCTTGTTGTTCTCCCTGCTTTCCTTGGCTAAATGTTGGTGTTTCAGTTCTTGATGTTTGCAATTTAGGAGTTGAAGTTCTTTGCTGAGGTGCCTCTTGTACTTTCTGTTGAGCACCCTGCTGAGGGAGATTTCCCTTCATTAGGAAAGTAATTATTTCCTTGTTTGTTCGATCAATCATTTGCTTAAACAACTCAAAGGCCTCAAATTTGTAGATCAACAGAGGGTCTTTTTGCTCATAGACTGCACCTTGAACTGATTGTTTCAAATCATCCATTTCTCTTAAATGCTCTTTCCAAGCATTGTCAATCATCGATAATATTACGTTTTTCTCAAAATAGGTGCTTAAGTTTTTACCCTCGGATTCATAAGCTTCTTTCAGTGGTGTTACAACCTGAACGGTTCTCTTACCATCAGTAAAAGGAACTACAATGTTTTCAAAATTATTTGCGTCATTTTCGTAAACTTCCTTAATTACAGGAAAGGCAGTTTTAGCCACCATTTCTGTCTTATGTAAGTAGTTCTGATACGCTTCCTTGTAAATTTTTTCAGTTAACTCAGTTTCATTTGAAGCCAAGAAGTTTGGTTCATTAACTGGGCTTTCCATGCTCAGGTTACGAATTAATTCAAACTTGAATTCTTCATAATCTCTTGCTTCTAAGCCATATTGAACAATTGTTCCAATCGAATCATACATCATGTTGGCAATATCGACAGTCAGTCGTTCACCGTATAACGCATTTCTTCTTCTTTTATAGATAACTTCTCGTTGAGAATTCATGACATCATCGTACTCTAGTAATCTCTTTCTGACACCAAAATTATTCTCCTCAACTTTCTTTTGTGCACGTTCTATTGATTTTGTAATCATAGAATGTTGGATTACTTCCCCTTCTTTTAAGCCCATTCTA
>CAYPJC010000398.1:0-2073 GCA_964410855.1 uncultured Flavobacteriales bacterium
GCTAATAGGAAATCGCTTATATGTGATTCTTTTAATTTTGACATTATTAATCCGTTATTATTCCTAAATATCGCAAAAAATCATCATAATACATGTTTTTTCGCAAAAATGATTTCATTTCCTCTACTTCTTTATTTGATATTTTACTATCAGATTCCTTGTTATTTAATTCTTTATTGATCAAAGATATTTCTTTTAAAATATCAGTTATTCCTACATTGTCAATAGGAGGATAGGCTATCCAAACGGAATTGCCTGAGCAATTAGAGCATAGGTACTCAAATGTTAATAGGAAATCGCCTTTTTCTGGTTCTTTCTTATTAAAATCTTTTTGCCTCACCCCAATGCCGACTACTCCCTCTTCGCATGTTTTGTTTTTACAATGAGGACAATTTTGCTCATTTAGAAACTGTATCGCCCATTCTGGTAGAAATATCATTTGGCGGACTCCTGGTATCATCTAAATTAATATTATAAGAATAAGTTATACCCCTCTTATCATGAATACCGAAAAGTTTCTGTTCAGCCCTTGTTCCAGGTAAATTATTCTTAAGCGAATAAATATCTGATCCAACGAATGATCCGTTCATCAACAACCTACCTGTATGAGAAGTCATCTCTGCAGAATTATGAAAATGACCGCATAAAGCATAATGAAGTCGTTCTTGAAGAGTTGCTTGCATTTTGTTTTTAACTTCAGCGAAACCGTTTATTGGAGTTCCCTTACTCTTAACATCGTCTCCGTGACATAACAAAAAGTTGTGATTTTGAATCTTGGCAACCTTGAACCAACAGCGAGGTATGTCAAAAGTAATTCTTGGATTATCTCGAAATCTAGCTCTAATGTATTCGTAGATAATAATGTCCCAGTTACAGTAATCTTTCTCAAAACCAGAAGGCGCAGTGCGCCCATGATTGCCCCTAATTCCATAAAAACTTATCTTTTCAAAGATTGATAACCAATAATATATAGCATTAGAAACAGCCTCCACCCCTTCCATTACCTGATCGAAAATAGGCGTTGAGATATATACAGGAGACCATTTGCCAGCAGCATTCATTCCGTCAACAATATCACCTAAGCAAAATATGTGAAGCTCAGGAATTTGATACATTGAGGAGTGATGCTGATATATGTCAGCTACAGCATATTGAAAATTTTTCATTCTTTGAGCGAAAACTTCTAAGTTATATTCAGAAAGACCGCCCGTTTCTTCGAGCGAATGTTCATGACCGATATGAAGGTCGCTAAGAATAATGCCCATATGCTCAGGCGTTCCATCTTTTTGACCTTTAGGTTTCCAAGTGTTCAGGGGGGCTTTTGGTAGAGAATTCAGAGCTGAACATAACTTGTCAGCTATAACTTCGGTCCTTTGTTTATGAACTCCTAGCCTGTTATTCGCCAAGACTTCTTGATGCTCTATGAAATTTTTTGTTTTCCGTTTTTTAATTATCTCATTTATACGATGAGGTATGTCGGATTCTTCCCAATTCGTATTACGATATTTATCCCAACAAGCTTGTTTTGTTCTTCCAAGAAGTTTTGCTATTTCTGTATAAGGTGTATCAAGAACTCTATGCTCATACAAAGAAACTGTATCTTCAAAACTCCATGTCTTTCCTGTTTTACTATCTTCTAGCATTCATCTCTCCTTCTATCGCAGGAATTAATTCACTTCTGAATCTTTTCCATACACGCATATGTGCTTTTATCATTTCTGATTTATGTTTTTCTGTCATTCCGTTTTCATTTTTACGATACTTAATTATTATTTCTGGAAGATTTGCGAAAAACTTTCCGTCAACAATCGCTCTTGCCCAAAGATCCATATCTGGAACTGTATAAATACTTTCGTCAAGAGTATACCCACCAAGACTCTCAAACACTTCCCTTTTAAATATTGTTGATGGATCTATCATTGGATTTAACTGTTTATGAAGTAACCCATTAACAATTTGCCTATGTCCTATAGGAGGGTAATTCATAACTCCTGACTGAATGCCTTCGTGATCGATCATAATAGCATGTCCGCCTACACAAAACACGTTAGGATTATTATCTAGATATGCAAT
>CAYPJC010000399.1:0-2066 GCA_964410855.1 uncultured Flavobacteriales bacterium
TTGGCAAACGTCCAATGCACCTTTTTGGGTTGATAGGAACCTTAGTATTTTTCGTTGGGTTTGCAATGGCTGCATATATTGGTATTGAAAAGTTGTATAACCTGAGTATTAATGTTCCTTCAAGACTTATAACAGAAATTCCACAATTTTACATTGCACTCATTTCGATGGTTGTAGGGGTTCAATTATTTTTAGCGGGCTTTTTAGCAGAGTTAGTCTCACGTAGCTCGCCTAATCGGAATAATTATAAGATAGAAAAAACCATCTAATTTAATTTATCGCTAAAGGCAATTAGGGCATTGCTGAGGCTGCTCCAGCTATATTTTTTCTTTTCTTCTTTGGCTCTTTCTGAGAATTTAGCTTCTTGCTCATTCATGTAAAAATCGTCAATTGCTGTAGCAATGGCTTCTGGTGTTTTATCAACTACATAGCCTGATTTTCCATTTACCACAATTTCAGATAACCCCCCCACATCAGTCACTAGTATAGGTTTGTTGAAATTTAATGCCATTTGTGTTATTCCGCTTTGGCTTGCTGTATGATAGGTTTGAGTGACCATATCACTTGCTGAAAAATATAGTTTTATTTCTTCTGTAGGAATAAATTTATTTCGGATTTCAACCATTTCTTCAATCCTTAATTCTGTTATCATTTTTTCATACTCTTTCGGATTGTCATAAAATTCACCTGCGATAAGCAACTTTATGTTGTGTTTTTTTAGCTCAGGGTTTGCCATGGCCTTAAGCATTAAGTCTAAGCCCTTGTATTTTCGTACTAATCCAAAAAAGAGGAGGTAATTTGTGTTTTCATCAAGACCAAGTTGATTTTTTGCAGCAGGCTTTAAACACGCTTCTCCTAAATTTAAGTTTATTGGATGAGGGTGAACCATAACTGGCTTATTTGAGAATAACGATAGTTCATTTTTTACTTGCTCAGACATAGTAATAAATCCTTGAAATGGGCTTAAGAAATAACGTATGAGCGCTTTGTCTCCTAGCTTTTTTTCATGGGGAATAATATTGTCACAAAGCGCAATTTTTTTGGTTTTTTTCGACAATAATCTAGCTATACTTCCTAAAGCAGGAGAGAGTAATGGAGTCCAAAATCGAAAAATCACCAAGTCTGGAGATTCTTTATTAATTTTTCTTGCAACAATTGGCCAATTGAACGGATTGACAGAGTTAATTAAACGTTTTATTTTTAAATCGATAGGAGCAGGGTCTTCTGAGAATTGGCTTTTTCCGGGGAAAAGAATGGAAGGGTACTGCACAGTGAATGTAACAATGGTCACTTCATGCCCTTCTTGCTGCAATGATAATGCTAATGATTCGTTTGTATCAGCTATTCCCCCTCTAAATGGATAAGCAGGGCCGATGATAATAATTTTCATAAAGTTGAAAAAAGCGTCTAAAAATTCCTAAAATTATATAAACCTTTGAATATAATTTGTATTTCTGTGATTTGGCTACGAAATTCGCAATTGTTGGCGAAGGGGAAAAACATTCTAATTAATATTTATGAGATTCAAAGATTTAGGCGTAGATAAAACATGGTCATTGTTTCTTGATCGAGATGGTGTGATTAATCAAAAATTACCGAATGATTATGTGAAATCCATTGATAAATTTCATTTTTTAGATGGATCAAAGGAAGCGATAGCAAGCTTTATGAGTGTTTTTGGTCGAATTGTCGTTGTCACAAATCAGCAAGGGATTGGCAAGGGAATTATGAGTGTAGAAAATTTAAATAGCGTTCATGATTTCATGCAAACAGAACTCGTTAAGGAAGGAGGGAAAATCGATCGAATTTATTATTGTCCAGAATTGGCTGATAGCAAGAGTAGTTACAGGAAGCCCAATGTAGGCATGGCCGAAGAGGCTAGAAGAGATTTCCCTGAGATAGACTTCAAAAAATCAATAATGGTCGGAGATTCATTATCGGATATCCAAATGGGCAAAAGGGTTGGAATGTACACTGTTTATATAAATTCTAAAAAATCAATTAGAGAGGCGGATCTTACAGTTGACAGTTTGGCTTCATTCAGCAATATTGTTAAAGAATCCTTT
>CAYPJC010000400.1:0-2040 GCA_964410855.1 uncultured Flavobacteriales bacterium
TTACTCCTTGCGCTGCTAGTTGCTTCGCACTTTTCACCAAATCTTCCATTGGAGTGCTCACGTGTTTCCCTCTCATAAGAGGAATAGCGCAAAATGAACAAGGTCTATCGCAACCTTCTGCTATTTTAAAGTAAGCGTAATGATTTGGTGTGGTAAGAAGTCGTTCACCGATTAATTCCTTTTTGTAATCTGCCTTTAATGTTTTTAAAAGCCGAGGAAGCTCTCTTGTTCCAAAGAAAGCATCAATATTCGGTATTTCAGACTCTAATTCGTCCTTATAGCGCTCAGAAAGACATCCGGTGACATAGACTTTATCTACTCGACCATCAGCCTTTGCGTTTGCATAACTTAAAATCGTATCAATGGATTCTTGCTTTGCATTATCAATAAAACCGCAAGTATTTATAATAACTATTTCTGAATCTTCTGTCTTACTTTCATGTTCAACTTCAAACTTGTTTGCTTTCAGTTGGTTCATCATAACCTCTGAATCGAAGATGTTTTTTGAACAACCAAGTGTTACTACATTGACTTTATTCTTTCTAAGTGTTTTGGTCTTCATAAATTCAAATCTGAATTTTTATTCATCCGTTAAACAAACTATCTACAAATTCCTTTCTGTTGAATACTTGAAGGTGATCAATGCCTTCACCAACACCAATATATTTAACTGGAACTTTAAACTGATCCGATATTCCTATAGCGACCCCACCTTTTGCAGTACCATCTAACTTTGTTAAAGCTAAAGCATTTACTTCAGTTGCTGCTGTAAACTGTTTTGCTTGTTCAAAAGCATTTTGTCCGGTAGAACCATCCAATACTAATAAAATTTCATGAGGAGCGTCAGGAATTACTTTTTGCATCACTCGTTTTATCTTCGTTAATTCATTCATCAAATTAACCTTATTGTGTAATCTACCGGCAGTATCAATTATAGCAACATCTGCTTCACTTGATATAGCCGATTGAAGTGTATCAAAAGCGACTGAAGCAGGATCTGCTCCCATTCCTTGACTTACCATCGGAACGCCAACTCGTTCAGACCAAATTTTAAGCTGATCAACTGCTGCTGCTCTAAAAGTATCAGCAGCACCTAGAACTACTTTCTTATTTATTTTTTTAAATTGATAGGCTAATTTTCCGATGGTTGTTGTTTTTCCAACACCATTAACTCCAACAACCATAATGACATATGGTTTTTTATCAGACGGTAAACTGAATTTTTCGTAATCAGTGGTGTTATTCTCTGAGAGAAGTTCAGCAATCTCCTCCCTTAAGATACCGTTAAGCTCATTAGTGCCAACAAATTTATCCCTTGCTACTCTAGCTTCAATTCTACCAATAATTTTTAGCGTTGTATCTACTCCAACATCAGAGGATATTAACACTTCCTCTAAGTCATCTAAGACTTCATCATCGACTTTGGTTTTACCAACAACTGCTCTACTTAATTTACCAAAGAAGCTCTCTTTAGTCTTACTAAGACCTTCATCTAAAACTTCCTTTTTTTCCTTTGAGAATATGCTAAATAATCCCATAATCTTTAAAATAAAAAAGGCTTCTCTCAAAAAGAAAGAAGCCCAATTAACCTATTAACTTTATACCTATTTTTTATCAAAAAAGTTCTTAACTTGATCGTTAGGAACCATTTCTTCTTTAAAAGAATAGGAGTTATTTTTTTCAGACTTCACCATTTTAATTACCTTGGTGAATGACTTTCCTTCTCCTTTTTGGAGTGTTGCTATTGTCTTTTTAGCCATGTTTTAAAATTTACTTAATTTCTTTATGAACCGTCATTTTTTTCAAAATCGGGTTGTATTTCTTAATCTCCATTCTATCTGGAGAATTTTTTCTATTTTTCGTGGTAATGTAACGTGACGTACCTGATACTCCGCTGTCCTTATGCTCCGTGCATTCTAGGATAACTTGAATTCTATTACCTTTTGATTTCTTAGCCATTGTTATATGCTTTATTTAAGGGAGGGCAAATTTAATTAATTATTCTATACTGATAATAGAGAATCTTGATTTATTTTTCTA
>CAYPJC010000401.1:0-2031 GCA_964410855.1 uncultured Flavobacteriales bacterium
CTATAGTTAGTTGGGATTGGGATTTTGGAATAAGTACCAGCAATTCAAACCTTCCACCTCCACAAACTTTTGTAGATGATTCTATACGAACCGTAACTCTAATAGTAACGAATAGTTTAGGTTGCACTGCAACTGATAACATTCAAGTAGGAGCCGGCTTTAAACAAAATCCTAAATTAATTATTGTACCAGATTCTGCTTGCCCTGGTGAGGATAATTTTATATACGATGTTTCAACCGACAGTTTAAAGGTTAATTATTGGGAATTCAGATTTATTGGACTTTATAATAATGAAGGTTTTCGATTAATAAACGATACTATCAAAAGCGATACAGGAATTAGAAAAGGAAATAGAATGTTTTCATTTCCTGATACAGGAAGTTATGAGATAATTCATACAATAAGTCATAATGGATGTGACACAACTGATAGCACAAAAACCATTTTTTACGTTCACGGTCCTATTTCAAAAACGAGTACCGAAATATCTGGACAATGTGTCGATCGAAGAGTTGTTCAATTTACTGGAAACTTTATTGATGTCACCAGATTTACTTGGGATTTTGGGGATGGTAGTCCTCGAGATAGCATTAATGAAAATCCCTTACACACCTATCCTGATTTTATAACTTATTATCCTTCTTTAGTAATTTATAATGATGGTAATCGGTGCGGACCCATATACGACACATCACGCTTAGATTTGGAGGCGCCACCCTTCTTGCGAATTCTTCCACCAAGAAGAACCTTATGCACGAGTGATTCGATTAATTTGCGCTCGAATGCATCAATGCGATACGAAGAATTTAACTGGATAATTAATGGTGATACAATAGGTCGAAAAAAAGAATACCCTTTTGATACTATTCCAGGGACATATTTCATTGAATTATATACGATTGACTACTTAGGTTGCACTTTTAGCGCATTAGATACATTTTATATTTCGCGACTCGAAGCAGGTTTTGATACCCTTTTACTTACTAATTGTTTTCCGTTTGATATCCAGTTTAAAGATACAAGCATTACTGATACAACCATAATAGATTGGTTTTGGCGTTTTGGCAATGGGAATACTTCTATTCAACAAACAGATACCATAACAATTAGCACCCCAGGTTCAAAGGATGTATTTCTGAGGGTTGAAAACCTTTTTGGTTGTAAAGATTCAATTCTAAAAAAGGGGTACATAAATCTTGAACCATTGAATGTTCGATTTTTAAGTGGATTAACCCAAATTTGCGCTGGAGATTCCATCACTTTTAGAAATGTTTCAAGTGGGCTTAATCCAAGCTTCACGTGGGACTTCGGAGATGGGAGTTTCTTAGTTTCAACTGATGAATTTGTTGGCCACAGATACATTAATAGTGGTCAATACACCGTTTCATTAAGTGGTAAAGATGCATCTGGTTGCATTAAAACTGATTCAAAACCCGATTTTGTAAAGGTTGACCCCACTCCTATCCCAGGTTTCACAGCAGATAATTTAGAAGCAGATTGTTATCCTTTTGCCGTCAATTTTCAAGACACCTCTCAAGGGAATGTCATCCAGTGGGAATGGAAATTTGGAGATGCTACAAGTTCTGTTTTTGAGAACCCTTTCCATAATTACACCTCAGTTGGAAACTTTAATGTTTTTCTTAAAGTTACCTCTCCCAATGGATGTGCAGATAGTCTTGAGAAAGTTGCATACATCAAAACTAAAGGCCCTGAAGCAGAGTTTGTATTTGATAAAGACACCATTTGTATCAATGAAGAAGTAACGTTTAGCATTACCCAATCCAACAATGTGGCTTCTTTTTTCTGGGATTTTGGAGATGGAAATGGTGGACAAGGAAACCCAATAAATCATACTTACACTCAAAAAACAGGCATAATTAAAGTTGCACTTATTATTTCTGATTTGAGTGGAAACTGCATTATTCCGCTCAATGACAGCCTTTTTGTATATGAAGTACTAGCTGATTTTCTTATTTCAGATGATTCTGTATGCGTTCCTTATGAGGCTCAGTTTACAAAACAATCAATTG
>CAYPJC010000402.1:0-2029 GCA_964410855.1 uncultured Flavobacteriales bacterium
TAAGTATGCATCTTCTTTTAAAAAGCATTCATAGTTTCCTTCTTTTAAAGACTGGTGATAGATGTCAACGGCATAATCGGTTGTACCGCCTCCTGGCAAACTTTTATAGCCAATAAGCCCAGGATATCGAATGCTTCTTACATCAACACCATAGTTTTTAGCATAGTATTCGCACCATCTCTCACCGGCTAATTTGCTTATACCATAAACAGTTGTTGGGTCAGTTACTGTATGTTGAGGGGTATTTTCTCTTGGGGTATTTGGCCCAAAAACGGCAATGGAGCTTGGCCAAAAAACTTTTTTTATCTTTTTATCCTTTGCTAAATCTAAAACATGAAAAAGACTTTCCATATTCAACTCCCAAGCAAATTTTACTTGCTTTTCTGCATTAGCAGATAGAAGAGCAGCCAAGTGATAAATTTGCTCAATCTGATATTTTTCTACTATTTCTGATAACTTTTCTTTATCTAAAGCATTTAGAATCTCAAAAGGCCCATCTGCACCATTAGTTTCTCTAATGTCAGATGCAACAACATTTTGAACACCATGCTTTTCTCTTAGGTTTGCAACTAACTCTTGCCCCACTTGCCCTCCGGCTCCAATTACTAATATCATATATGGTAGATTTTAGGTTCAAAAATAACAATTCATAAAATTGAAAAGATGGGTTTTTAAAATTATCTTGTATTAACCTGAGTTTGACAAAAGATAAAAAGTTAAACATCTAAAAATCAGATTGTCATTGCGAAAATTATAAACGTTAGTCAATAATTTGAAGCAATCCCACCGTTAAAACTGAGAGTGCTTCTTCATTCCGTCGCACTCCACACATCGCAATAACGTAGTTTATTGATTTTTAGAACAATAATAAAGCTCTTAGATCAAACTTAGGCTATTAGATAATTGATATTAACTTCTATGCGCTAATATTTTTAAGAAAAATTACCTTTCTGTAGCTTTGCAGATAGATTATTAGTTGATATGGAACTATTCAATAAAGAAGATAAGAATATATTGAAAGAAAAGCTGAGGGTTGAAGATTTCAAACGAATCACCATTTCTTTCTATCGGTATGTTATAATTGAAAATCCTCACCTCCTGAGAGACGAATTGTATACCGAGTGGAGTTCGTTGAATGTCTTTGGTAGAACCTATTTAGCAAAAGAAGGAGTAAATGCTCAAATGTCAATACCTGAAGAGCATTGGGATGAGTTTTTAAATCGACTTCAAGCCCGAGAGTATTTTGAAAACATGCCAATAAAAAAGGCTGTCGAAGATGATGGCAAGTCTTTTTATAAGTTAAAAGTAAAGCTTAGAAATAAAATTGTTGCAGATGGGTTAGATGATGGAACTTATGACGTTACAAATGTTGGCAAACACCTAACTGCGAAGGAATTTAATGAAGGCTTAAATGATCCTAATTCGATTGTAATTGATATGCGCAATCATTATGAAAGCGAGATTGGTCATTTTGAGGGTGCTGTGTGCCCTGAAGCTGATACTTTCAGGGAAGAATTACCTGAAGTGGAAAGAATTCTTGAAGGCCAACAAGAAAAGAAAGTTTTACTTTATTGTACTGGTGGAATTAGATGTGAGAAAGCAAGTGCTTATTTGAAGCATAAAGGATACCAAGATGTAAATCAGTTACATGGAGGCATAATCGATTATGTTAGACAAATAAAGTCAGAGAATTTGGATAATAAATTTAAAGGCAAAAACTTTGTTTTTGATGAACGATTGGGCGAGAAGATTTCCGATGAAATTATTAGCGAATGTCATCAGTGTGGCGGCCCTTGCGATACGCATACCAATTGCGCGAATGATGACTGCCATCTATTGTTCATTCAATGTGATGCGTGTGCTCAAAAATATGAAGGGGCTTGTACTCCCAAATGTCAAGAAATAGCAGCCTTGCCTATAGAAGATCAACGAAAGTTAAGAAAGGGCCAAAGAAAAGAAAATGCTCATTCAGTATTTAAAAGCAGATTGCGCCCAAACTTAAAAGAAGTTTTTAAATCAGCAGAATAAT
>CAYPJC010000403.1:0-2029 GCA_964410855.1 uncultured Flavobacteriales bacterium
ACTCATTTAGGTTTTTTATTTCGTCCCAAGATAATTCACTATATCTGCTGTTATATCCCATGACATAAAAAATTCTACCGCCTCCATCATAAATTCTTTTTATTGATTTTTCAAGAGATGGATAGTCAATTTCATCATTTGAAAGGAAGGGAGTAATAATGGAACAAACAGGTCCTTCTATTCTATCTTTTAGTTCAGTGTAGTTCATCTTTCGCTTTATATAGTAAGGTAATTGTTTTTAATTAAATATTCTGCCCATTCAAAATCAAGTGGTTCATCTATATCTACCATATATTCCTGTGGTATTACATAGCCTTTTGTTTGACCTTGAAAAAAATTTTCTTGCTTTACAAATTTATCAATCCATGCGATATAAAAACCACCATTTACTCGATATATTGTTTTAAAGTCTTGCGAACGGGTATTTCCGGTAATTAAAGGTGAAGGATTGATAATTGCGTTGGGATTAATAATATTTCTTTCATCCATTGTTGCGGTTAATTGAACAGGCTCTTTCATCTCACTGATGCTTACTACGGAGAAATCATCTTTTTCTAATAAATCAAAACCTTCTTTAATATGCTGTGAAGTTCTAAATGGACATGTTGGAAGAAATAAGCTGATTGTATCATATTTTTCAACATAACCTGGACGGTCAGCTATATTTTTTATTAGTTCTATTACTTTTGAAGTATCAGTTGCAAATTTTGCTTCACGTTTTTCAGGAGTAATTCCTTTAATTTTGGATCCAATTTCTAGAATTTCATCATCATCAGATGATAATATAATTTCATCATAAACCCCGGAGTTAACAACAGCTTGAAGGGAATAGTGTATTAAAGGTTTTCCATTTAATAATTTGATATTTTTTCTCGGCAGACGTTTAGAACCACCTCTTGCAGGAACTATTCCTAAGTTTTTCATGTATTTCAACTTATTGATTTAATATATTTTCAAGTCTTTCCAAAGCAATCCATCCACCTTCTCCATCATTTTCATGCCCTTGCCAAATTTCTGGTATAAATGAACTAGAAGGTGATTTATCATTTATCAATTTAGCTATTGATAGGAAATCTATTTCACCCTCATTAATTTGTAAACCTTCCCCACCTGTTCCTTTTGAATCTGCAAAATGATAGTGAGCAGAAAATTCCGCTGTTTTTTCCATAAATTGAAAGAAAGATTCCTGATAATAATTAGTTGCCAATTTAGAATGCGATGTATCTAAGCAGATTCTATAATTGAACTTGTTACAGAAATCAACTATTTCATCTGCATGAACAAATAAGTTGTGGTATTGCTGACCTCCGAAATGCCATGGAAATGGTGGCATTGTTTGTGGAATAATTTCTACTCCTTCCGTATCTAGTTTATTTAAACTATTAATTAATAATTCATACCGCTTTGTTCGTTCTTCTTTGGTTAAAAATCCTTCAGAAGTAAAACCACCAACATTTGTAACAATCAAAGGTTTCTTTGTTGAAGGGAAAAATTTATTTAACTCTATTGTAATATCGATTACTCGTTGAAGTTCTTTGATGGAATTGTTTCGATAGACTTCATCTAATGAACACAAATCCAGTGTATGATCATTCTCAAATAATTCAGGACTGTGTATTACGAACTCAAGATTTGATTCTTTCTTGAAAAAGTCATTTAAATTCACTTCAAGGTCTTTATAGCTTAAATGAAATTCTAGAAGCGTTAAGTTTGTTTTCTTTGCTAGCTTCTCATAATCATGATATCGAACAGGAATTCCCCAAGATCGACTAAAACTGTAGTCCCTTGCTAAAACAAGATCTTCTTCAATATCTCTTTGAATGAGAGACGGAGTCACCTGAATTTGAAACGATGTCTTTTCTGAATTTCGGATTAGAGTCTCGACCTTCATATCTTTCATCTTGAATTCGTCAGTGTATGTGCCTCGGTGTTGTTTGCCGCTATCTCCTTATAATGAGAGGCTATGTTGTAGTTGATGTACTTAAAACTCATTACAGGGATTTCGTAGTCATCGAGCTAGAGTTCTCTG
>CAYPJC010000404.1:0-2015 GCA_964410855.1 uncultured Flavobacteriales bacterium
TATATAGTGCATTTATTTCTGCTAATCTTTTAGAGCGATAATCTCCAATTTTATGAATTAATACATGTTTTGGATCTTTAGTATCAATAAATACAAGTGAAACTTCCCAACGACCTTTGTTTTTTTCGATTTTTGTTTGCACTGCTGCATCTAAAAGCCAAGCATCATCTGGATTGTTTCTTTTGTTCATTATAAACTTATTTTTATAAGTTTTGTTTTTTCTATAATTTCAAACTCTAATTCTCTGTCGTTCATCATTAAATCATTATCAATTAAGATTTCACGAATTGCTAATGTTTTGTCACCTTTTAAGTTACGAGATTTTAACAGAAATTGTGTGGGTTCGTACATTTTCACAAACCATTGACTGGTAACAGGTGTAATTAGTAGGCGTTTTTGATCTGTTAAATATTTTATATATGCATAATGAATATTTTCAAAAACGGACACCACCAACTCGTTTTCTAAATAGATATGTGATGATTTTAATAAAATTTTTGTCATTTTAAATCACTTCAATATCTTTTAACTCTTCCATAATATGGTCAAAAACCTTATCGCCAGCGTCTTGTACTGTTTTACTAAGTTCAATATCCATTTTAGTTTCTTCAATAGCAATTAAATAAACCTGTATATCTTCTGGATAATCCTCTCTTAATATTTTTTTTGCATAAGACAATGCTTGATCCCATTTTATACTATGTAAAAATACTAGAGGGTCATCTTCTGGAGTTCTTAAAACTTCTGCTGCGGGTACTTTAAATATAGTTCCTACAGGTTCCTTACTATTTATTACAGCATCTACTAAAATAATTTTATCGTGTCCTTTCAGCCCAAATAAGACTTCAAAAGCACCGGTTCCCATATCAAAAACACTGACATTATTATTGTCTTTTAATATTGCTTGAAGTTTTTCAATGACGTAAATACCTATAACATCATCACTACGAACAGGATTGCCAAATCCCATAATTGCAACTTTACTCATACTTTTTGTATAATAAAAAACTTACTTAAGAAGGAATCTTAAGTAAGTTTTAAAAATTAATATGTTATTAAATTATAGTTTGAATCTAGATAATTCAACACCCGTTTTTTCATCATGAGCATGTACAGTACAAACCATACAAGAATCAAATGAACGCGCTACAATTCCAACTTCAACAGGATCTTTTGGATCATCTATTGATATACCCGTTAAAGCCGCTTCAATAGGTCCTGGGTTTCCACCATTATCCATAGGCCCAATATTCCAAGTTGTTGGAGCCATTACTTGATAGTTTTTAATAACACCATCTTTAATTTCAATCCAATGTGCTAAAGCACCACGAGCAGCTTCGGTTGCACCGAAACCTTTTCCGTCTTTTTCAACTGGTTTGATATAAAATTCAGCATCCAAATCAATTTCAGATAACCATTGTTCGATAAATTTATAAATTCTTGGTGCTTCGTGAACTCGTGCCAGTACACGAGTAAATACACTTGGTCCTCCTAATTTTTTATAAGCATCTATAAAGAAAGGATCTTTAATTTGATGTTCTTTATTATTAGGATTTCCATTCATTAAACATCTTGCCATTGGTCCTGCTTCAACAACATGACCATCGTATCTTGGTGCTTTAGACCAAGAATACTTACCATCAAAATCAGATTCGTGTAAAGTTTGTGATTTTACAGGTGTTGGCAATGGTTCATCCCAAGGATGTAAGCTATCAGCTTGGTCTGTATACCAAGCGTGTTTCACATCTTCAGTTACTTTTAAATGATCAAATTCATGCCAATTTTCACCGTCAAAAAATCCGCTTGAACTAATTAAAGCGTCATTTCTTCCTTCAACAGTTGGTTTGTTATATCTATCTTTATGTAAATAAGTTCCAAAAGCTAAGAATTTCCCAACTCCTTTACCGAAGTCTTTCAATCCAAATTCTTGTCCTGCTCTAATAAATAGGCCTAAATCCGAATTTTTATGTGAGTCAGATTCTTCCATCCAAGCCATCATATCATCCCAAGATTTT
>CAYPJC010000405.1:0-2013 GCA_964410855.1 uncultured Flavobacteriales bacterium
ACGTCTAAAAATCAGATCGTCATTGCGAAAATTATAAACGTTAGTGCAATAATTTGAAGCAATCTTACCGTTAAACTAAGATTGCTTCTTCATTCCGTTGCACTCCACTCATCGCAATGACGTAGTTTATTGATTTTTAGAACAATAACAAAGCTCTTACATCAAACTCAGGTATATAGTATAGCATAATATAAATTCATGCGAGACATTATTATTGCCATCGATGGCTTTTCTTCTTGTGGTAAAAGCACATTAGCTAAAGCTTTAGCCAATCAACTCAATTACGCTTATGTTGACACAGGAGCAATGTATAGAGCAGTTTGTCTTTATTTTTTAAGAAAAAAGTTAGATTGGAAAAAACTAAACCAGAAAGAGATTGAAGATATCTTGAATGAAATAGAAATTAGTTTCAACTACAACCCTGTTGTTAAGGAATCTGAAACATTTCTGAATGGAGAGAATGTTGAAGGGGAAATAAGAGAAAAACCAGTTTCAGCAGCAGTAAGTGAAATAAGTCAGTTGAAAGTTATTCGTCAAAAAATGGTTCATCTACAACAAGGTGCTGGTATAAAAAAAGCATTGGTTATGGATGGAAGAGACATTGGAACTGTTGTTTTTCCAAATGCTGAAGTCAAATTATATATGACTGCGGATCCTGAAATTAGAGCTCAGAGAAGGTTTGATGAGTTGAAGTCAAAAGGAGTAGCGATGACATTTGATGAGGTGAGTGAAAACCTAAATTTAAGAGACTATAATGACTCTCATCGAAAAGAAAATCCACTAATGAAGGCAGAAGATGCCATTGAAATCGATAATTCGTATCTAAATCAGGAGGAGCAACTCAATTTAGTATTAAAAATCATCAAAGAGAAAATAGATTGTTAGGCTAAAGTTCGAAAGACTCTAGAATTGACTCCTTGTTTTTTCGATTAGGAAAAAATGAGAGCATTCGATCTAATACACCATCAACTACAGCGTCAGGACAAGAAGCACCCGAGGTTAAAATAATTCTAACCTTATCCTTTTTTGGGATATACTCTTTAGATATGAGCATTTGCTTATTGTTATAGTCAAAATGTCTTATTTTTTGATCTGAGACGATGTCCTCAGCACTTGAAATAAAATAAGTCGGAAGTTTTTGTTCACACAATTCTGCCAAGTGAGAAGTATTTGAGCTATTAAATCCTCCTACTACGATGGCCATGTCTGCAGTCTCTTTCAGTAAGCCAAAAGTAGCTTGTTGATTATCATTTGTTGCGTAGCAAAGGGTATCTCTGGTGTCTGCAAAATGCTTAGCTAAATTTTCCGAACCATATTTTTCTGACATCAAATTCTTGAAATAATCTGAAATTGCTATTGTCTCTGTTGCGAGCATGGTTGTTTGATTGACAACACCAAGCCTTTGAAGATGCTTTTTAGGGTCAAAACCTGTTGAAGTATAATTTTTTAATTCTTCATTAAAGGTTTTAACTGACATTTTGCCTTGTATGAATTGTCCCAATTTCTGAGCTTCTTCCATATCTTTAACTACGATTGAATTAGAAAATTTGGCACTGTGGGAAAAAGTAGCTCTAGTTTCTTCATGTTTATGTTTGCCGTGAATGATAACCGTGTACTCTTTTTGCCCAAGTTTTTCGGATTGTTTCCAAACTTTGGTGACAAAAGGGCAAGTGGTATCGTACTTTTTAAGTTCGATGCCAATATCTTTTAACTTATCTTCTATTTCTAAGGTAGTTCCAAATGCAGGAATAATAACAATGTTATCCTTTGTTAAAGCATCCCATTCAACGAGTTGATTTCCTTGAGTATCCATTATAAACTGAATGCCCATTGCCCTTAAATCTGCATTAACAGATGGGTTATGAATCATTTGGCTTAATAAAAATATTTACATGATCCATTTTTTGCGAGTGGCTTTTTTTTTAACAATCTTAGCCTGTTTAAGACATATTTCCCTACCCAACTTAGTTCAAAAGTAGAATATTTTCCATTACAAATATATAACACAGTTGA
>CAYPJC010000406.1:0-2009 GCA_964410855.1 uncultured Flavobacteriales bacterium
CGCAGAACAAACAAATTAATCATCATTGGGCGCATATGGTGGTGCATGGAGTTTTGCATTTGCTGGGCTACGATCATATTGAAAAAAGTGATGCTGATGTTATGGAAGGTATTGAAGTTGGCGTATTGAAGTCGTTTTTAATTGAATCTCCGTATTAACTACTTAGTTGGTTCTAATAAAAAATATAAAAACGATTTGTGACTTTCTAACCAGTTTCGTATATTTTAAATAACAGTTATAAATAGGGAAATGACAATATGGGTGTAGCTTTAGTAGTGGCCCCAATCATGCTCATACTCTGCTTATTACCGCTGGTATATTTCTGGTTTTCCTTTAAGCTGTCACGATATATCGCTAAGAAATATGGAATGAGGTTCTTAGCATTTGTCTTTGGTACTTTTCTTTTTGCTTTTCCATTTTCGATCTTTTATGCTTCTTGGACTGAATTCATTGAGCTTTGTTCGGAACCTGCATATTTAAAGCACGAAGAAATAGAAGAAGATAAGCCTGTAGTATTTGCGATAATAAACAATCAAAACGCTAGCAATAGGGGTCGCGCCCTAGCCTTTGCTAAACTTTTAAAAAGCAAACAATTGATAAAAGGGTATGAGAAAAAACACAAAAAAAATTCCTATATTTACTCTGACTTAAAAAGCAATTGGAATATAGTTAAAGAGTTAAATAGCGAATATTCACTTGAATTAGCACATGAGACACCAAATTATTTGTTTCCTTGGGTATGGTTAGATAAGTTGATGGTTTATCGTCGTTCAGATGGAGTGCTAATCGGTGAAAGCCAAGAGGCAGTTTTTGGTCGAGGTATAATTCGTTTTTACATTTATATTCTTGGTGATTTGAATAATTCAGAACGGAGTTGTGGATATATAGATAACACCCCACATAATTGGCGTCATTATTACCTTCGTGAAAAGTATAGGGCGAAAGATGTAGAGTTTTTTGAAGCTTTACTTGGCAGAAATTCAGAAAAAGAAGCTAATGTTATATTGAAACAAGCTATTGAAAGTTGGAGTCTTGGCAACATCGAGGAAGCTGAAAGTAAGTTTAATCTTATTCAAAATAAATATACTGATACTGACGTTGCAGAAAAATCTATTGTTAAGAGAGCTCAGCTAAAAAATAAATATAAATCTGAAAACGATGTTGAAAATATCAAACGCCGAAATAGAGGAACGTTTTCTATAAGGGTAATTCAAAGCATAGATAGATACTTTAATAAAAATAATAGCTACCCAATTAGCATTCTTGAAATTGATATCAATGATTATGATTACTTATCAATGTGCGAATATACCAAGGCTCTTTTTAAGTATGGCTACCAGTTAGATTGTAATAAAGCTGAGGTAGCTATTAGGAATGAAAAACTAACTCTTAAAAATAAGTTGGATATAGCCAGCCGAAATAACATTAAATTTCTGAATAATTTTCCAAAAGCAAAATCGACATGGGGGAATACGATTAGTCCATTAAAAAAAGTTCCTAAGAAAGGATTCTACGCATTCTATTTAAACACGAAAAAGCCTAACCAAATTATAAAACGTGAGACAGTTGTTGATATAAAGATCAAATATAGTTTTGACGAATTCTATAATATAAGATCCCAAGATTTTAATGCGTATTGGGTTGGGAATATTCACTTTTCAGAAGAAGAATTAATCAGTATTAAAATCAATCAAAATTGGTCGAAAACACGACTCATTATTGATGGTCATATCGTATATAGCGGAGGTTCAGATAAAGAGATTCTAATGAGTCTTGCTAAAGGTGATCACCTGATTGAGGTTGAATATGTCAATAATTGGCATACGACAAAATTTTCATTATCCTTTACTGAAAAGGTTGGAAATCTCGATGTTGAGTCATTAGGTATTGAATAGTCCTATTAAAATGATTTATTAACAATTAATTGGACAGTCATATATTGCACGATCATCACGTAAGTTCTCAAAAAGCAGTGGCATTAACTTTTTTAAGTTTATCCTCAACCATTT
>CAYPJC010000407.1:0-1996 GCA_964410855.1 uncultured Flavobacteriales bacterium
CCACCGCATGAGAACTAACTTCCATGAAGCAATACTCACAACCCTCGACAAGCATTTGCTGCAATAATTCATTGAGTTGAATTGCATCGGGTGTTGTATGAGTAGATTTTACTTCTTTAGACCCAACTTTATTAACGACTGTAGAAATCAATCCAGCCTTATAGCCCAATTGACCAAATAATGTATGTAAAAGAGTGACAGTGGTCGTTTTTCCATTGGTTCCTGTTACTCCAACTAATTTAAGTTGAGTCGATGGATTATCGTAAAAATTAGCTGCTATAATACCCAAGGCTTCAGCACTATTTTTAACCCTAACAAAGTGAACTGAGTCAAATTTATTTAAAGGCAAGTCTTCGCACACTACCACAGTTGCACCTAAAGCAATCGCCTGATCAATAAAATCATGACCATCGACTTTCGTTCCTCTTTGAGCGATGTAGCAAAATCGTTCTAGAACTTTGCGAGAATCAAATGCCAAACCATCTACCACCGCACTTGTATCGCCAATTACTTCAACAATAGATACTCCGTACAATATGTCTTTTAAATATTTCACTACGATAATTCTATTTGAATGAGTTGCCCTTTAATTACTCTTGCACCCGCTTGAATGGATTGAATCCTAACCATTCCACTACCACTAATAGCAACCCTGAGCCCCTGATTTTCTAACAAATAAATTGCATCTCTCAAGCCCATTCCAACTACATTTGGAACCAGGTTTTCAATAATTTTTCTTGGAGCGATAGTTACCGAACTGTCATGAGTAGAAGTAACTATCCATTTTTCATCTTGAGCCTTAGAGTTTAATGGAATTCCCAGTTCAGAAAATACCTTTTCTACATCTTTTTTATTGCCGTGCTTAGAATACGGTATTGATGATCCAGCATAGAATTTTTGTGATTCCAATTCTTGATGCATCTTAAGACTGTTGGCATAAACCTTATCCGCGACTTCTTTAAATATCGGTCCTGCCACCAAATTCCCATAATACACGTTCTTTGAAGGCGCGTTCACAACAACTATACAAGAATACTGTGGGTTATCCGCAGGAAAATAACCCACAAATGAAGCCTGATGACTTACTTTTGATTGGTAGCTGTATCCATAATGCTTGTTCGCTATTTGTGCGGTTCCAGTTTTACCAGCTATTTTATAATCTGCATTCTTTAAATTAGATGCTGTTCCATGTTCTACAACACCTTCCAGTGCACTTTTAACTTTATCAATGGTTTCTTGTGAGCAAATCTTTGGATTAATTACCTTAGTCTCTACTTCTTCAATTATCAATCTTCCCTTTGTTATTTTTTCTACAAATTTTGGCTTAACCATTCTTCCGTTGTTTGCAACGGCATTGTAAAATGTTAGAATTTGCAGTGGAGTTTGTTGTAATTCATAACCATGAGCCATCCACGCCATAGTTATTCCAGACCAAGATTCGTCATCTGTATCTTTAATATAAGGCTCACCTTCACCAGCGATTTCAATACCCAATTTGTTCCTCAGGTTCATTTTGTCTAGATGATCTATAAATTGCTGAGGATTTTCACCATAGGCTTGTGAGACTAACTGAGCCATTCCTATATTGGAAGAAACCTCCAATATTCGTTTCACGGTAATTTTACCCCAGCCTCCCTGATCAAAATTGGAATCATACATCGTTCGATCGTAGTACTTTTTTGAGCCATTACCACAATCAATAAGATCACCCATATCCACATAGCCATCCTCGAGTGCTGCTATTAAGACAGCCAACTTAAAGGTTGAACCAGGCTCTGTACTTTCCCCAATAGCGTAGTTATACCCTTCGTAATAAATTCCCTTATCATTCCTTTTGAGATTAGCTATAGCCTTTATAGCTCCAGTCTTAACTTCCATTAATATAACTGAGCCGTGATCAGCTTGCTGCTTCTGAAGTTGCTTTAACAAAGCACTTTCTGCTACATCTTGTAAGTTAATATCAATGGTTGTATAAATATCTTTACCATCTTCCGGC
>CAYPJC010000408.1:0-1978 GCA_964410855.1 uncultured Flavobacteriales bacterium
ATATTTTGATAAAGCCAAAGCAAGACCTACAATCATTCGAAAAAGCTAAATCACATATAGATAGTATTGCTAATCTTATAGCGAGAGATTCAATTCCATTTGAGCTTGCAGCAAAACGTTATTCTGAAGATGATGATACCAAAAAAAATGGTGGGATTTTAGTAAACCCCTACACAGCTTCTTCTATGACAGAAATGGATGATTTAGACCCTTCTTTGTTTTTTGTAATTGATAAAATGGAAGTAGGTGATATTTCAGAAGCAGTGAGAATAACTGATCCAAGAAAACAAGCAGGTTTTAGAATTGTTAGATTAAATAAAAGAACTGAACCACATAGAGCGAATTTAAAAGAAGATTATCAGGCTATAAAAACAGCAGCAAAGGCTGAGAAGGAGCAAGAAGTGCTCGTTGTTTGGATAAAATCAGCTGTAGAACGAACATATGTAAGAATTGCTGATGATTATTCAGCTGGTTGTAAGTTTGTTCAGCCATGGATCGAAAACACAAAATAGAAAATGGGTAATATAAAATTCAATTCAGATTCCGAAGCAGTTGATGCATTAGTTTTAAAGTACAAAGAACTCAATAAGGAAATTTCAAAAGTTATTGTTGGTCAGGAGCAAGTAGTTAAAAATCTACTTATCTCTATATTTAGCAATGGACATTGTCTTTTAGTGGGTGTTCCAGGCTTAGCCAAAACTCTTTTAGTAAACACCATTTCAGATGTTTTTGGCTTGAGTTTTAACCGTGTTCAATTTACCCCAGACTTAATGCCTTCAGATATTATTGGTTCTGAAATCCTCGATGAGAATAGAGCTTTTAAGTTCATTAAAGGCCCTTTGTTTTCTAATTTAATCCTAGCAGATGAGATTAATAGAACTCCACCAAAAACTCAATCTGCATTGTTAGAAGCAATGCAAGAAAAATCGATTACAACAGGAGGTAAAACATATCAATTGCCTCAACCATTCTTTGTTTTGGCCACCCAAAACCCGATTGAGCAAGAAGGAACATATCCATTGCCAGAAGCACAGCTTGACCGATTCATGTTTAATATTTGGTTGGATTATCCAAGCTTTGAGGAAGAGCTAAATATAGTTAAGGCGACTACCACCAATTTTAAGGCAGAGGTAAATGAAATAATGGATGGAGATGAAATTATGTTTTTTCAACAGTTAGTCCGGAAATTACCTGTTCCAGAGAATGTTCTTGAATATGCTGTTAAATTGGCTTCATCTACTCGACCAAATACTGCGGAATCATCGTCAATGGTAAATGAGTTTTTAAGTTGGGGAGCTGGACCTAGAGCATCTCAGTTTTTAGTTGTTGGAGCAAAATGTCATGCAGCAATTAATGGGAAATATTCGCCAGATATTGAAGATGTAAGAGCTGTTGCAGAGCCTATTTTACGTCACCGGATAGTTAGAAATTATAAAGCAGAAGCAGAAGGTTATACTATCGAAAAGATTATTGAGGAGTTGGTGCGGCTTTAATAAGAGAGTCTCCATTCATGATTAGTTCCTTTTTCTCTTTTTTCATAGCTTTTTGATATTGTTTCTTTTCTTTTTTTAGCCCAGAATCTAAATCAATATCTGAATGATATATCCATTTATTTTCTTTCCAATAGAAGGAGTCGTAGGACAAATCTGCTCCGTAATATTCATACACTCCCTTTAAGTTGGAATTTGATGGCGATAAATGATCAAACACAATCCGATTATTAAGTTCGTCGAATTTTAACTTCATGGTGTTTTGTGCAGAAAATTCGAAAATAACTCGATTGCTCTTCTTCCCATTTTTTGTAAAAATGGGAGCACCAAAGCGTATGGCGTATGTTTGATCGAACCACAAGACTTCTATTCTTTTCTTATTGGTCAATCGATTGTTTCCATCCCAAGTTAAAAGGGTGTAATACGTTTGAAAATCAGTCTTGTTTATTTTGATATCGTAGAATAAACCTCCAATCCATTGATTGTTT
>CAYPJC010000409.1:0-1969 GCA_964410855.1 uncultured Flavobacteriales bacterium
GGGTAGAAACTTTATACCTTTCAACTGAATTGGCAGGAACAACTGACAACACGCTGATTAAAAACAGAGTTGGTGAGCAAAAAATAACCATCAAAAACTTAATTAACTTGCTTCTTCCATTTAAAGAAAGTGAAGATGTTGGAGCATTATTGAATCTTTTAAATGAACTGAAGGATTTATACAAAGGAATCGAATTCACTTATACGTTTAAAGAGCCAGAAGTAGATGTTGAAAATAAAACAACTACCATTATGTCGGAGTCAAACGTTACAATGAGTGAAGTTCAGATGAAAGACATCAGTTCAAAAGTTAGTGAAATCAGAAACTTTATTACAAAATAATTATTTCCATGAAAAGAATTTTATTATCAATAGGCATTTTTTGCCTGCTATTCTTAGCTTCAAATAGCACAGTAAATGCTCAATGTGATACCATTGCGACTATTTGCAGTAAAAACTTTACAACCGCCTACCTTTCTGATGGACAAGACTATAGAGCTTTATTGATCGAAGACCAAACAGCTGAATTTAACTTGACATTATATGGTGGAAGCACTTATCGTTTTGGAGCTTGCAGTGGTTTAACAAGTGGAAATTTAATTTTCAGAGTTTACGATGAAGAACGAAATGAAATTTTCTCAAACAAGAACTATGAAATGTCTGATTATTGGGATTTTAAAGTAACTTCAACGCTAGAGATTATTGTAGAAGCTAATTTGAATCAAGAAGAGGTGAGTTCAGGTTGCGCTGTTTTGTTAGTAGGTTTTAAACCATAAAAGGATTCATTCATCATTCTCAAACCAAACTATTTTTTTAGCGAATCTAACTAACCCTCTAAATACAATCCCCTAATTAATGAGCGAAAGAATTCTCAAAGCCCTAATGCAATTGTTTGCTATTGTAGCAAATGTTGGCCGCGACGATTCAAACAGTAAAGAGTTTGTTAGCCAATTCCTAGATGAACAACTCAACAAAGAACTTGTAGATGAATATCTATTAATTTACGAACGCTTTTACGAAGAACAAAACAAAAAACGGGAAGGCTTAAAAGCTCGAAAAAGAACTTCTCTAAATTCTGTTAAAGTCCTAAAGATTTGCATGCAGATCAACAAAGAGTTGACTCAAAAGCAAAAAATATATGTTTTAATTCAGCTTTTAGAATTTATCTATCAAAACAACAACGATACAGACCAAGCAATCGAATTTGTTGAAACAGTAGCTGATTCATTTAACATAACTCGTGAAGAATATACCCTTTCAAAAGACTTTATAAGCGCATCGGCCGATAAAAGTCCAACTGTTAATGGTATTTTATTAATAAATGATGCTTCTAAAACTGCCGGAAATCATGAACACATTCAAACAGAAGGATTAAACGGAGAGGTTCGAGTTTTATTCGTCGATAGTGTTAACTCGCTATTTATGAAGTACTTCGGCCGAACTGAATTGCAGTTAAATGGCCAATTGATTAATCCTGAAAAAACCTATGTGCTTACACAAGGTTCTTCACTCAGAGGATCAAAAGTTGCTCCTATTTACTACAGTGATATCATCAATGCCTTTCTCAGTGATTTAGATGGTGAAAAAACGAGTTTCTTAGTAGATAACATCACCTATCAATTTAAAAATGGAAATATTGGCTTACATCCAATGACCATAGAAGAAGAATCAGGGAACTTAGTTGGAATAATGGGTGCTAGCGGAGCTGGAAAATCTACTTTGCTTAACGTATTAAATGGAAATTACCAACCAACAGAAGGAGCTGTTAAGATCAATGGCTTTGACATTCACCACCCTGATAATAAAGACAAAATTGAAGGTGTCATCGGATATGTTTCTCAAGATGACTTACTCATAGAAGAACTGACGGTTTTTCAAAACATTTTCTACAATGCCAAGCTTTGTTTTGGCGACCTTTCTGATCATCAAATTATTCGTTTAACTTTTAAGGTACTAAATAGCCTAGGTTT
>CAYPJC010000410.1:0-1965 GCA_964410855.1 uncultured Flavobacteriales bacterium
TCATACACTGGCATAAGTTGTTTGCTTACAGCTAATGTCAAGGGGTGTAGGCGTGTACCTGATCCCCCTGCTAAAACTATTCCCTTCATTTTCTTGCTTTTGTGGCCAAATTACTGATTATCTGAATCTTTCAGAATTTTAACTTCTAAATCATCAAGCTCAATATCATCTTCCTCATCTAAAATCTCTAATAATGACTCTTTCTTAAAAGCTTTAGTAATCAGCCATTTATCAAATGATAGTAAAAGGGAAGGTAACAAAATCAAGTTTGAAGCCATGGCAAATAATAAGGTGATTGAAACCAATAACCCTAAAGCTACAGTTCCGCCAAAGTCGGATGCAGTAAATACTCCAAAACCAAAGAATAAAACAATGGATGTATAAATCATACTCACCCCTGTTTCTTTTAATGCAAGAATAGAGGCTTCTCTTAAATTTAAAGAATGTTTGCTAAGTTCTTGCCTATATTTTGCAAGAAAATGAATCGTATCATCTACTGAAATTCCAAATGCAATGCTAAAAATTAATATTGTAGAAGGCTTTATGGATATCCCAAAATACCCCATGATTGAAGCAGTAAATAGTAATGGCAATAAATTGGGAACAAGACTAACAAACACCATTCTTATTGATGAAAAAAGAAGAGCCATTATTATGGCAATTAGGAAAATTGCAATACTTAGGCTAATCAATAAATTCTTAACAAGGTAGTCTGTTCCCTTTAACCAAACTACACTAGTTCCAGTGTATTCAACATCGTATTTCTCAGGTGAGAAAATGGAATCTACTCTAGGTTTTAAATCAGCTAGAATGGCTTCCATTCTATTAGAGCCTACATCAGCCATTTGAGCAGTTATTCGGGTAATTTGTTTATTTGAATCCAAATATGATTCTAGCAACTTACTGTTTGAATTATCTTTAGAAGATAATAAATAGGGTGCTAAGAAAGCTCTTTCTTGATTGGTATATAAGGCATATTTTGAAGGATTTCCACCAAAATAGCCCTGTTTTGCAAACTTAATTCCTTCTACAATCGAAAGTGGTTTGGAGAATTCAGGATAATTTTTTAAAAGCTCTTGAAGTCTATCAATCTTTTTTAAATTAGATAGTTTGGTAACTCCTCCCTTCTTTTTAGTATCAATAGTAATTTCAAAAGGCAGTACCCCGTGAAAGTTGGTTTCAAAAAATTTTAAATCCAAGAATACAGGGTCGTGTCTTGGCAAATCATCTGCAATGTTTCCAGTTGTTTGCATCAAACTAACTCCATATATTCCCATTACAATTAAAATGGAAGTCACAATGTAGGTAAGCTTGCGATGCCCGGTAACAATTCTTACTAATTGATGAATAACTAAATGCACCCATTGCCTTTCCAAGTGCTTGGTGTGTTTTTCTTTAGGTGGATTCTGAAAACTTAAAATGATGGGTAGAAGAGAAATAGAGATTACAAAAACGGATAAAATTCCCAATGTTGCAACAATACCAAATTCTACTAAAATGGTGCTATCTGTGAAGATGAAGGTTCCAAAACCTAGGGCAGTTGTTGTATTGGTTAAAAAAATGGCATTCCCAATTTTTTCTATAACTCTACTAAGCGCACGAACTTGATTACCATGTCGCTTGTACTCTTGATGGTATTTATTGAGGAGAAAAATGCAATTTGGAATACCTATAACAATTAATAGTGGTGGCATTAAACCCGTTAATATCGTAATATCAAAGCCCAACAGAACTTGAATCCCAATAGACCACACAACCCCAACCATAACAATAATCATGGATACAACCATGGCTTTAAATGATCTAAAGAAAAGTAAGAGAATGGTAGCTGTAACTAATATTGCTAGCAAAATAAAGAGCTTAATCTCTTGACTAACTTTAGTTGTATTATTCGCTCTTATATAAGGTAATCCTGAATAACGGACAGTAAGTTTAGTTACTTCTTTAAATTTATCGATTTCTGCA
>CAYPJC010000411.1:0-1956 GCA_964410855.1 uncultured Flavobacteriales bacterium
ACCAGAACGAGAAATAAATTATTTGCCTCAAGAATTAGATTATAATAAAAGCTCTGTCTTTTCAACTACTTCTAAAATCAAATTAAGTTCAACAACTCCCTATTCTAAAAAATGGAGTTTTGCCGCCAAAAATATTTCAGAAAAGGGTTTTTTGTACTTAAACGTAGGTGTTCGCTATCAAGCCAGCCAAGCTGAAAATGCAAGTATTGGTGTTGCTTTTCAAACATTGGATGCCCGCAGTAAAAAGTATTATCATTATACTTATGAGCACAAATCAATTCCGAATATAGATTCCTCATACCAGATACTCTCTGTTGTTTATGCCCCACCTTACTTGAGGAGTTTGAACGACTCTATTGAAGTTTCCTTATGGTTAAATGGCAAGGCATCTGTAGAGGTTAATCAGTTTATTATTGAATCTTTTGACCCGGTAATGACAAAATCAAAAAAGAGTGCTTTCAGCATTGAAACAACACTTTCCTCTATATACTCTATAGACTCAACAAATAGGTCAGGATACAATCAGATAGACTCACTTCACCCATACAGTAAAACAGTCAGTACTTCTAGTTCATTGGTTGATTTTAAGTCGGGGAAATATCAAATTTCAGTTGAGGGTCTTAATACTATTGACACAAATGAGGTTTATGCAGTAGTAAGTTTAACTAAAGGTGAAGAGAGTATTTATTACCGTTCTTTTAGAGTACCGAATGGAAAAAGCACCTGGAATACTTGGATCTTTGATGGAGAAATACCGAAATCAATACCCAATAAATCTTCTCTCAAATGTTACTTGTGGAGTAAATCAAAAGACCCGTTTTACTATAAAAGGCTTTCATTGAATTTTAAGGATTAATACAAATCTATTTCTTCAGCTTAAAAAGCTCAACCAAATCGTTTGAATACACCAAATGATAGGCTGAGCCGAGCTCTTTTTTAATACTAATAAAACAGTCATCTTGCTTGGCTTGACCCAAGATGAAAACATAACTTGATTGCTGTGGTTCTCCATAAGGATTGGTTAACCATTTGATGCATTCTGGGTTCTCCAATGGATTTTCTCCAATAGTCATGTTTGGAAAAGATTCGCCACTCCATCTAATTGGAAAGTAATCTAATGTTGACTCATAATTATCAAGCACAATTAGCGGTTTATCTATCCCCAAATAATTAGAAAAGTGAGCTGTAAGCCAATTATCGATATAGTTTAGTGGTAAAACTGTATTTCCATTTTCAATATAATTTGATGCATTTTCAATTTGAGAAACATATTTATTTAAGTCTTTTACAACTGAAGTGTAATATATAACCATTGATAAATTTGAAAGATAAAAAACGATTGACACAGAAATAAGAAGGTATTTAGGAATGTGGTTTGAAACTATCCAACAAATTAAAAACAGGTAAAAAATCAAGTTTAGCCGAATGGAAACAAGGCCGGCGTTGCCACTCTCATTTGGTAGTATAAAATAAAAAAGTAAAACCCCCATTGCCGCAAACAACCAATAGTCATTTTGCTGCCAAAGTTTTCGATGAGTAATAAATAGAATTATTCTTTTTATTAAAATAAAAAAAATCAATAAAAGCAATGAACAGAAAATGTAAAATGTCAAGTCTTTTTCCAAGTCATAATTAAACCCAATTATGCTTTCCATAGCAGTAAGGCCTTCAATTAGCTTTTCATTACTAAGCTTTGTTGATCCTGCAAAAACATTGCGATTTAAAAAGTATTGAATCACTAAAATAAGAGGCAAGAAAGCAACTAGAAAAATAAAGCCAGATTCTTTTAAAAAGTTTATCCACCACAATTTTTTTTCGGCCTTTTTTAAAAAACTATCATAGCCGGCAAGGTATAAACTTCTGCCAATTAACAATCCCAAGGTAATTACAAAAACCACCAAATGCGAAAAGTAAAGAAGCAGAAAAAATAGAAAAAATAAAATGAATTTATTCCAT
>CAYPJC010000412.1:0-1952 GCA_964410855.1 uncultured Flavobacteriales bacterium
AACACCAAAATTCTCGTTGTCCATATTTCCATTTTTGAAGGTGTTCACTCTTATTATTCACCTGTTTAATGAGGCTTTTTTTATCAATCCATCCCATAAAATAGGTGTCATCCATATACCGGTAGGCTGCTAATTTAGTGTATAGTGATTCAATATTTTCCTTATCAATGTCAATTTTTTGTTGTTTTAGCCATTCGTCTTTTCTAACTCTCAATTGTTTGAAATAGAACTGAACATGCACATCGCCTTTTAATTGCTCAATGGTATCATTGCCTCTTCTAATCAGTTTGATGTCCCTTTTCAAAAAGGAGTTTTCTATTGTTTCATCAATATCGGGTAGGAGAGAGGTTTTTAATTCTATTTCTATCGATTTTGAGTCTTTCGTTTTATAAATAAAATCAATATCCATACCTGAACTTTCGTCTTTCACATTCGATTTCTCGAAAATGATGCCTTGCTCAGCCATCCATTTTTTAAAGGCCAATTCTCCCACATATCCTCTCAGCTTACTATCGAGCTGAACATTTGGATGCCGGTTTCTTAAGTTATCGATGAATTGATGTGAGCGCGCTTTTTCTAAGGCAGTGATTATTTCCGCCTTGCTTAATGGAATATGAATAATACCATGATTCACTTGATGCCTAATTGATAATAAGAGAGTTGATTGTTGGTTAATGGTTTGATCACTTTCCCTTTTCTGTTTTTATATCCTTCAATCACCTTCTTGTTTCTAGGGTAGGTAACTTCTTCGCAAATCTTGTTTTCGTTATTGGTGATTAAGGTACAAGTTCTACTTCCTTTGTCTTCTTCGTTTTGTAACATACACGCGTGCATACTACTTCCACTACCAGCAAAAAAGTCGAGTAACTTAATGTCTTTCTTCTCAAATAAATCAATTACAAAACAGATTAAATCGGTTGGTTTTGGGAAAGTGAAAATGTCTTGATTTAGAATGTCTTTTAGCTCTGTGCTGCCTAAAGAGTTAGTGTAGTCAATAAGTGCTCTATGTGGCAGTTTTCTTATTCTCCTTTGGTCTTTATTGTCAACGAATTGGTATTGTTTTATATAGACTTTACATCCTTTTGGAGTTTCTTTAAAAACGATGAAATCGTTTTTAACTCCCCATTTAAATTTCTCTTGGCTCCATCGCCATGTATTGGGCTGACCAATTTTTCCGCCTGGCAATAGTCTTGAACCATTAGGGGCTTTTATTGAATAGTCTAGTGTTTTGCTGTAGCTGCCTTTGTAATCTAGATCCCTGAGGTAATATTTGCCTCTTCTATTTACTTTAGCATCACTGTGCCGATACTTGGGGTCATTCTCTGTATCTACTGTTGCTTTTTTAAACTCTAATTGGTTTATGTCCTTTGCATAACAAAGCATATAATCAAACTCAACGGCTACTTGCTTGCTATCGTGCCCGCTACCCGCTTTGTTTTTTCGAACAAAATTGGCAACAAAGTTTTGCTGACCAAAAATTCCATCGCACAAAATTTTTAAACGTGCTTGCTCGTAATCGTCTATCGAAATAAATATAGCTCCATCATCATTCAATAGCTTTTTGGCTATGATTAAGCGCTTGTACATGAATGAAATCCATTTTGAATGTCGGAATTCATCATCACTATCAATGTAACTGTCGTTGTATTTAAAGTCTTTATTACCGGTATTGTATGGTGGGTCGATGTAGATAATATCGAATCTTTCTTTCTTAGATAATAGCTGTGTTAATCCTAAAAGATTATCACCTTCAAATATTCTGTGGTGATTGCTTCCATTGCCAACAGCTTTCTTTTTATCTTCCTTAAGTTTAACGGATTTGTTCTTGAGCTGCTTCTCAATATCTTCTTCTTTCTCTTCCCAAAAAAGGCCATTAAGGTAAATGATGTTCTCTTTGGGATTATTCATGTTTTATCGAGAAATATTCAAGTTGCTGTTACAAATATAGAAGC
>CAYPJC010000413.1:0-1950 GCA_964410855.1 uncultured Flavobacteriales bacterium
CCGGGATAGCATTGGAAATTTCTTTTCTTGAGATCGAAATAACCCCAGCAACACCCCCAAAGAATGCAATGAGGACATCCAGAGTAGTCGGTTGGGTTCTGCTCATTATTTCTGTGGAGAGGTCACCAATAGGAGTAATCGAGAAATATAGGATGCTGGTTATTAAAGTGATTACTGTTGATAGGCCAAAGTTTCTCAAGGCGAGCTTTAGTGTTTTTCTATCGTTAATTGCAATAGATAATCCAATCCCCAAGATAGGTGACATTAATGGTGAGATCAACATTCCACCGATGATCACAGCAGGAGAGTTAAGGTCTAGCCCGATCGAAGCAATTATAATTGAACATAATAACAGCCAAGCATCTGTACCTTTTAAGGAGACATTCTTTTTTATAGAATTGATCGTTCCATAAATATCTGTACTGGACTGTATGTCGAATAAAGACCTTATATGCTCGATGAAACCCAGTTGATCTTTATCCTGTTTTTCATTAGGCTTTTCAGTTATTTTTTCTTCTTTCATATTTCTTCCGAAACCTTGCCGTCTACTAACTTAATAATCCTATCACACCCTTGAGCCAACTTAATATCATGGGTCACGATAAGAATTGTTTGATTAAAGTCTGCTCGCATTTTAAGTAATAATTCGTGCAACTCTTTAGCGAGTTTATTATCTAAATTGCCAGTAGGCTCATCGGCTAGAAGAATAGCAGGATTGTTAATCATTGCTCGTGCTACTGCCACACGTTGTTGTTCACCTCCAGACAGTTGCGAAGGTTTATGCTCAAACCTATGGTCAAGTTTTATATTACTCAAAAGTTCTTTAGCCTTTTCTGTTCCAAAGTATTTATTTGCTATTCTTATTGTTATTGCTCTTACTACAAGTTCGTTAAATAGATATTTCCATTCTCCATAAGCTTGGGCTTTTCCATCTTTTTTTAAACTTTCATTGTAATATTTCTCATTAATAGTTTCAATTTCTTTTTGAAATTTTTCCGTTAGAGGATTTACGAAGGAATGGCCAAATTCGTGTAAAATCATATCCATTTCAAGATATCCTTTCTCAAAATATGGGATATGTTCAATTTCTCCATTTGGTCCAATTATAGCATAAACTTCAATTTTTCCACCTGCTATGAATTTTGAATTAAAACCTCCTGAATGAACTAATGGTGATAGAATTAAATTGTAGGAACTCAATTCACTTCCGTAATATTTTTCTAAATAAGCTGGAAGATGTTGAATAGATTTAGATTGTTTAACTTGTTTAATTACTATCTCATTCAATTCTTTTACGTCAATTAAATAGGCTTGAAATAATGAATCTTGATTAAAGGAAATAAGTTCTTTTTTGAATTTTCTAATTAAATAGTCTCCATTGCTTTCATCAAAAGAATCAGGATTTATGATTTCTCTTACTTTATTCAATTCGGGAAATTCTCCGAACTGTAGAACCCAATCTGTAACGTTATTAAAATTAAAATCGTGTTTTTTCGATAATGTATCAAACAAAGCTACTGCCTTATGGTTTTTAAGTGCTTTAAATTTATTGTTCAGCTTTGATTTGTAAAGATTGTCGTGGTTATTGACTAAAAAGTAATTGTCTAAAAATGCTATTGAATAGATGGTCTCTATCCTTTCGTCAATTGTTATGTTTAATTCCGATTCTTGTCCGATACATTTTAATGAAGCTAAAAGTAGAATTAGGAAAATAGTATTTTTTTCATTTAATGTGATTTCATTTAAAGATTAATTTTTTTCATATTGTTATTGAATTCTGGTCGTTTTCTTAAATTACTGGCAACGGTTTGTGTATGAAGCGTTGGGCATTTCGAAGCACTTCACTTTCAGTTTATTACTTACTTTATTTATATGCGTAAATTTTGATTTAATCACTTATTGCCCAGTGATTTATACACTTTGTTGTCATTTCGTTTTTCTTTTTCCGTT
>CAYPJC010000414.1:0-1928 GCA_964410855.1 uncultured Flavobacteriales bacterium
CTTTAGATGGCACTTCAAACATGTAGTCCAATAGGATAGCTTCGCAAATTGATCGAAGACCTCTTGCTCCTAGTTTGTATTCCATCGCCTTCTCGACTATAAAATCGAACACCCCCTTACCAAAACTCAACTCAATATTATCTAATTCGAAAAGCTTTAAGTATTGCTTAATAATAGAATTCTTTGGCTCAGTTAGAATACGCTTTAATGTTGGTGCATCTAATGGCTCAAGATGAGTAACTACAGGAATTCTTCCAATCAATTCAGGAATTAATCCAAATGAACGTATATCAGCTGGAGTAACATATTTTAGTATATCCTCTTTTTCAAAAGCCTGTGATTCATCTGCGGTTTTAAATCCAATCGCATTCGTATTCAATCGCTTACCTATTACTTTTTCAATCCCGGCAAAGGCCCCTCCACAAATGAATAAGATGTTCTGAGTATTTACTGATACCATCTTTTGCTCTGGATGCTTCCTCCCTCCTTGAGGTGGGACACTAACGGTAGCACCTTCAAGCAACTTCAATAAGGCTTGTTGCACACCTTCACCGGAAACATCTCGTGTAATGGAAGGATTATCACCTTTTCGAGCAATTTTATCAATCTCATCAATAAAAACAATTCCTCTTTCTGCTTTTTCAACATCATAGTCTGCTGCTTGAAGCAAACGAGACAATATACTTTCTACATCTTCCCCAACATAACCTGCTTCTGTCAAAACTGTTGCATCAGCAATACAAAAAGGAACATCTAAAAGTCTTGCAATCGTTTTAGCTAAAAGGGTTTTACCTGTTCCAGTTTCTCCAACAAGTAATACATTCGATTTTTCTATCTCTATCCCATCCAACATAGATGCTTTAGCAACTCTTTTATAGTGGTTATAAACGCCTACCGATAAAACTTTCTTAGCTTGATCCTGACCTATAACGTATTCATCTAAATGCTTTTTTATTTCGATAGGTTTTCGGATAACCAAATTCAAGTCTTTTGAAATCGGCTTAACCTCTTCCTTTACTATTTCGCCAGCCTGCATGATGCAATTATCACAAATATGGCCTGTAATTCCAGCTATAAGGACATTGGTATCTTTCTTGTCGCGACCACAAAAGGAACAGTTAATTTTTTCTTTATTTTTCATATTTACCTCTTTTTAGATTTATTTAATCTTTAATCAACCAAGACCAATAAATTAAAAAAAACAACCCCAACACTAAAAACTAGTATAGGGGCGTAAAATTAATCATTTTGTAAATGTTTATTTTTTAGTTAAAACCTCATCAATCATACCGTAATCTTTAGCTTCTTGAGCAGACATCCAATAATCTCTGTCAGAATCTTTTTCGACCTTTTTAAAGTCTGTTTTAGAGTGTTTAGCGATAATATCATAAAGCTCTTTTTTCATTTTAAGAACTTCTTTTACTGCAATTTCCATATCAGAAGCTTGACCTTGAGTTCCGGCCATTGGCTGATGAATCATAACTCTTGAATGCGGCAAGGCTGTTCTTTTACCATGTGCTCCTGCACATAGCAACACTGCTCCCATAGAAGCAGCCATACCAGTGCATATTGTAGCAACGTCTGGCGCAATATATTGCATGGTATCATAAATACCTAATCCAGCATAAACTGATCCTCCAGGTGAATTCAAGTAGATTTGAATATCTTTCTTTGAATCTGCTGACTCTAAAAACAACAATTGTGCTTGAATAATATTTGCTACATGATCATTTACTCCTGTCCCAAGAAAGATAATTCGATCCATCATCAACCTAGAAAAAACATCCATTTGAGCAACATTTAACTGCCTCTCTTCAATGATGTATGGTGTCATAGATTCCATGTAGTTGTCGACATGCATTCCTCCAATTCCTTGATGCTTGGTAGCATAACTTCTAAATTCTTTACTAAAATCCATAGGGTAATTT
>CAYPJC010000415.1:0-1924 GCA_964410855.1 uncultured Flavobacteriales bacterium
AAAAACAAATATTACCTTATTGCCTTAGGTTATGGAGATAAAGAAATAACCCAACTGCCAAAATGGAAAAAGCTAATTGATTTTAATGTTTTTGGCAATTATAAATGCATGCCAGAAGGCTATGCGATTCCGTCTACCAACTATTTTTCTTCCCATTATCCAAATCCAAAGGCTGCAATAAATTACAATAGAAATTTAATTCCATTGGATAGTGTTTTTCGCAATAAGTATGATGAATCAGGAAAAAACGATGGCCTCCTTTATGAAAAAATAGAGGTTGGTCACAAAACAAGAACTGGTGTATTAAGAGAACTATTTGTTGAATTGAAAAGAAAATATGAATGTACTGGTATTTATGGCGTTAATCAATATGAATCCGAAGCTTACAATGAGTTAAAAAAAATGGGATCGCTTAATAATATTGAATATATGCCCGGAGTTTATTTCCTGCCCGATTACTTCAAAATAAAATCAATCAACGGTCTTTCTTTGGAAGAATTTGCGAAAACACAATGTAAAAACTAATAATTATGCCAATAACACGCCAATATCCGCCACTTAGTGCTTACATAAGTAAAGAACAATTTCCACAATTTTTATCTCCACTTTTCGAACTATTGCCTAATGCATTATCCACCATATTTGTTAAGCAATTCTCTATCTCAAAAAATGTAAGTGGTTCAGTTACTTCAGGCAGACTAATTCTTCAGATGTATGATGCTTTGAGTTGGGAATTAGTAGGAACAGGCTTTAAAATTACCTTAAATCCTTCTCAAAATGCAGTAAGCGGTGTTACAGAGTTTGATATGCAATTTGTATACAAAAATGAATTCTTGCAAGTTAGCGGAAATGGCGATGTTTTAACATTCCCTTTTTCAAATGAAGCATATTTTGAAAATGCCGAAAGATATACTGGCAAAGATTTAAACCAACTCTATCAAAGAGTTGTAGGAATTAAAACTATTGATGGTCAAATAGGATCAGTTGTTTCAGACATAAATAATTTCTATACACCAACCCCTGCCTTAACGGTTCCGAGCGGAACGAATCTCGAAGCAGATATTAATCAGCTTATAAACGACATAAATTCTTCTACTTATTTTAACTCTGCGGGTAAAGACGCTAGAAGAGTTTTATTAGAAGTTTATTTTGAAAACTCTGGAATCTCAAAAGAACAAAATTTAAACTCAATTTTTTATGATAAACTAGGGCTAACTCCAAAAGACACACTAGAAAGAGCCATTACACCCAAAATAAAAGCGATTTTAAATTTGGGCATAGGCTTAGAAATCCCACGAACTGTTTTATTACCTATGGATGGTTCAGGGAATGTTATTGCCGACCCAGTAGTTTTATCTACTTTAATTTTTGATCCTGGAAGTCTATTATTTGAAAACTTTGATTCATTTAAGTATCTAAGTAATCCTTCTGCTTCACTTTCTCACGTTTCTCAAATCGGAAATACAGGATTAACTATTGACTTAATAGGTGTAAAATTAGACCTGAGCGAAAAAACAAACATTCCTGAAGCTACAGCCGCGGGGTACAGCGATGACTTTAAAGGCATATTTGCTCAATCTGCTGAAATTGGATTGCCTAATTTTTTCACAAATGATAGTGTTAATCCTAACCCTTCGGGAATAAAAATAGTTGGAAGGAACATATTAATTGGAACCGGAGGTTTATCTGGTTTAATAGCCCTTGAAACAACTGGTTCGCCTATATATAAAAAAGTTGGAGGCTTTCAAATTTCATTTAGTAGTTTCTCTCTCTCTTTCCGCCAAAACTCTATTATTGGATCAAGCATCACAGGAGAATTTACCCTTCCATCCCAATTTGAACAAAGCGGTGCAGCGGCAACACTAACTATTCAAGCTGCCTTTGCTAATAACGGCGATTTTTCACTTACAGCTTCTAATACTGC
>CAYPJC010000416.1:0-237 GCA_964410855.1 uncultured Flavobacteriales bacterium
GCACAGATTTTATTATCTGCGAATAGAGGTAAGTATTTCTTAAGGTCTCTAGAAAGATATATATGAAAGGTGTCCGATTCAATTAAATACCAATCTTGAATCGAATCAATTTGATTAGCGCAAGAGAAGTGCTGAAACATAGATCTATAATAGTCAAAGTCTCCATTACTATTGTATCTGTGTTCCTTTTTTTGGTCTTTATATTCTTTAATTTTTATTGCTTCTCCGTCCAACGTT
>CAYPJC010000416.1:247-1900 GCA_964410855.1 uncultured Flavobacteriales bacterium
GTGCATCCACCATTCGATAACTGCAACTTTGAAAGAAGAGCGTAGCTAAAAGAAGAGTTATAAAGTTTTTGATATTTTTCAAATTTTTGCTAACATGAATGTAGAACTAGATTTTAATCGAATCTAAGTTAATCCTTTTGGATTTTCAGAAAGGCAATCACCTCTTGATTAAATAGATCGGGTTGTTCCACATTAACAACATGACCGCAATTTTTTATCACATGTAGTTGAGCACTTAAATGTGAAGAAACAATCTTTCTTATGGAGGGTAAAAACAAGTGATCTTGTTCACCCATTACATATAAGGTCGGTATTTTAATATCATTCATCCTGAAAAAACGCAAGAGTGGATTCACTTCTGCTGTCAGTTTATACCATTTAATAAATTCCGTTTGATATAACTTCTTTGCTTCTCTGGCAAAAAGAATTCTCGATTCTTTGTGATTCTTTTTAGGCATGATGACAAAAGCAAACAGCTTATAAAGAAACATATAAGGAACTACTGACTTAAATATATTACCAAAGCCCATTAATAATTTTGACCGGACGTTAAGTTTTAAAACAGCTCCACCCATCACCAAGCTTTCAACCAGTTCGGGCTTTTGCTCAGCTAAATTTCGAATTAAGATTGTGCCTAATGAAATTCCAATAAAATGCGATTTTTCTATCTTGAGGTAATTCAATACTTCAATCATGTCATTGGTAATCACCTCAAAGGTATAGTCTTCATTAAAGCTTTCCTTTAAAGTAGGCTTGCTATTTCCATGACCTCTAAGATCCAACAATAAAACATTAAACTCTTCTTTAAATGCTCTTATTTGACGGAACCAAATAGAGCTACTCCCTCCTGCCCCGTGGACAAATGTTACCCACTTGGTCGTATTCTCATTCTTATATATGGAGTAGCTTAGCATAGGTATTAGAAATATCTTTTCATGCTTTTTATAGGCTAGAAATTGCGAATATTTAAATGCATTTCTAGAAAGCAAGATTACAAAATTATTAACTCATGACTTTATTCTAATCTTAAGAAGTATTTTAGAGTCTCTTATAAACCTAAATATGAAGTTAAACTCAGATCCTAGAGTAAAAGAAGTCTTTGACGAATATCCAAAGGCAGCGCAACAAAAATTGCTACAACTGAGGGATTTGGTGTTAGATGCTGCTTCAGAAATTGATGATATGTTAGAATTAGAGGAAACGATTAAATGGGGCGAGCCAAGTTATTTAACTAAAAACGGGAGCACTGTTCGAATGGATTGGAAGGCTAAAAAACCCAATCAGTATGCCATTTACTTTAAATGCACTTCCAAATTAGTTCCCACTTTTAAGGCAATCTATAAAAATACCTTTGAGTTTGAAGGAAATAGAGCCATCATTTTTAACTTTGATGCTGAAATTCCAGTAAAAGAATTGAAACATTGTCTTTCATTAGCGTTGCAATACCATAAATTAAAGAACCTCCCACAGCTAGGAGCCTAACATAATTACTAAAGGCTTCAAAGCTTAGTTCTTCACCATAGTGAAATGCTCAATGTCACATTCTAAAAATAATTCCCCAACTTGTTTAAACCCTCTTCGACTATAAAATGGTATCGCTTTTAATTGAGCATGTAAATAAAGTGGCTTATTCTCTTTAGTTGCATCTTCAAT
>CAYPJC010000417.1:0-1878 GCA_964410855.1 uncultured Flavobacteriales bacterium
GAAGGTGTAATGGTTCGCCCTGGCGATAACTTTGGTGCTTCGGGGTGTATTCGTGTAACCATTGGAACTAAAGAAGCAAATCAAAGATTTTGGAAAGTATTCAAATCATTTATGGATACCAAATAACGAAAAAGCCCGATTGAATAATCAATCGGGCTTTTTAAAAGAGATTTAACTCAAATTTTACTTCACTAGGTTCATTTCTTCTATTAGGTGAGTTGCACCTGCATATTTATCGATAATGAATAAAGTGTATCGGATGTCTACACCAATAGTTCTTTGAAGGTCTGGTTCAAAAGCTATATCACCGCTCATAGCCTCCCAGTTTCCATCAAAAGCAGTTCCGATTAGTTCGCCTTTTCCATTTATCATTGGACTACCTGAGTTTCCTCCTGTAATATCATTGTTTGTAATGAAGTTAACTACCAAGTCACCTTCCTCATTAGCATACTGTCCATAGTCTTTCTTAAGAATTAACATTTTCAATTTTTCAGGAACCACAAATTCAGGATTTGAAGGGTCTTCTTTCTCCATGATGCCTTCTGCTGTTGTAAAGTATTTGTATTTAACAGCATCTCTTGGTTTATAGCTTTTAACGTTGCCGTAAGAAATACGCATGGTAGAGTTTGCGTCAGCAGCATATAGTTTATCGCTGTTCATCTCTCTTAGTCCTTTAGCAAAAAGTCTTTCAGAACGAATTAAACCTTCGTTTTCAGTATCAATTTTTGGTCTAATTTCAGTCCTGTAATGCGTAAGAATGCTATTCATTACTTGATAAATCGGATCTTTAGAAATCGTTTTTGCAGAAGGTTTGTCTAGAAAACTAGCCGTTTTCTCCTTGTCTGCAAATATGGTTTTGTCATAATAGGATTCAGCCATTTTATCGAAATCACCTTTAAATTTTTTCACCATAGCTTTAAAGTCTGATGGCTGGTTGTCAGAAGGTATATCTTCGCTGTATGCTTTAATCATTGCAGCAAAAACTTGTTGATCAATGGATTTGTTATAATCCTTATAATGATCATCTAAACTAGCTTTTAATTTTTCTATGGCTTGATTTGTTTTTTCCTCATCTTTTCCCTCAAGTAACTTTTTTAAACCTGAAAATTGAAATGAATAAGATACCGCCTCAATTCTAAAAATGGCTTCATTTAAATAAACGCGAACACGATTCATTTCTCTCATGTTTGAGTATCCCTTTTCAAAACCATCAATTACTCCATTGTATAATTCTTTGCGAGCTTCATCCTTTTCTATCCAAGCGTCAAGTGCATCTTCTTGAGCCTTCTTTTTGTCATATACTTTAAGTCGTTTTAGACCAGCTTGTTGACCGATGAAGTATTTCCAATAATTACTAATTCCTGCATATTTTGAAACATACTGAAGTCTCACTTTTTCGCTTGTAGCCATGCCATCTTCGTATATGTCAAGAACTTGTCTTCTTAATTTTACAGATGATGGTTGTCTAATTTCTAATTCATACTTGATTCCTGCTGAAGTCAAATAACGATCAGTGCTCCCTGGATAACCAAAAATCATAGAAAAATCTCCTTCTTTAACTCCCTTTAATGAAATTGGTAAAGAGTGCTTTGGCGTGTAAGGAACATTATCTTCGCTATAATCAGCTGGTTTGTTGTCTTTATCTGCATAAACTCTGAATAAAGAAAAATCACCCGTTTGACGAGGCCACATCCAATTATCAGTATCTCCACCATATTTCCCAATAGATGAAGGTGGTGCTCCAACTAAACGCACATCATCAAAAGTTTCATAAACAAACAAGTAAAATTCGTTTCCATTATAAAAGCTTTTAACATTTGCCTCATAATGGGAGTCGCCAACTGCTATTTTTTCTAAGGAATCAGACATCATTTTGAT
>CAYPJC010000418.1:0-411 GCA_964410855.1 uncultured Flavobacteriales bacterium
AACAGTATTAGCGCTCATTTCCCTTGTATTCATTCGTTTCAATTGAGCCTCAGGCGATATTAAAAAATTAATGACTGCCATTGCGCCTGCCTTATTTGGAGAATTATAGGAGATCCCTAAATAGTTTAAATTTTTGATTGTCCCATTTTCCCAAGTATAAACACGAGTAGATTTTGGAAATAAACCTTGGTGAGTTTTAGTTTCTACCCCTCCTTCATTAAATCCATAAGTAATATTTAATTCTCCACTAGCATAAAGCTGATCCAGCATGCTATGTTCTTTAGGAAACGTAGTCCCTTCCTTCCAAAAATATTTTTTATTTGCATTTATCCAATTCCACAAAGAATCTGAAAGAAGTTCATATTTTGCTTCATCAAAATCTCCATCTAAGCCTTTAGGTGAACCGCTAAT
>CAYPJC010000418.1:427-1870 GCA_964410855.1 uncultured Flavobacteriales bacterium
TTTAAGCAAGCTCATTCCTGTAAAGTCGTTAGAAATAGTAAAGGTGCCAGGATATTCTCTTATGTAAACCCCTAATTGATCAAGTGTTTTTGGTGGATTTTGAACTTTTGAAGTGTCATACCCAAAGGCAAATTGTGTAATTCCCCAGGGACACTCCATCCCATTTATGGGTTGCTGAAAATCAGTATTAATGTATTTGTTTGAAAAATCAATGTATTGGGAATTTGGTAACTGATCCACAAATGGCCCCCAAAGCCCCTGAATTTGTTTAAGCTGAAAAAATGTTTCCCCATTAATCCAAACCATGTCAGACTGCCCTATTTTTGTTGCAGCTTGCTTTTCACCCATAATCAACTGCACAATTTCTGGCCCTTGACCTCCCAAAATTTTCAAATCAATGTTGTAGTATTCTTTTGCTTTAGGAACTACAAAATTGTTGATGTAATCATTCTGAATAGCACTTCCTTGCCACATCATAAAATTAACAGAACTGCCTTCCGCCTCTTTTAAGATGTCTTCCCAAGGGGCGGTTCTAAAATCAATGGTTTCGACTGGTTCTTGATTGCTACAAGCTATTAAAGTCGAGTAAATAAAGAAAACAATAAGAGTTCTATTAAACATAATAGAGAATGGCGATTAAGTCAATCTAGGTTATTGATGCTGAAATTATATGACCCTTTTCTGAAGTCTTAGTTAAATGAAATAGACATCAAGCACTTTGAAATAAACAGGGTTGTTTCAAATGAATTAGCTTGCGAAAGAGTAAAGGGGAATTAGCATTTCGGAGGAGCACGAAGGGAGGCAAATCTTGTACGATATTGAATTTTCTCTAACAGTAAAAAATGAAATCTTGCTTCAATTCTTAATAACTCAGCAATTATTTTTTTAAAGTAATTAGAAACCTCAGTACTTAACTGGAATCGTTTTAAATCGAAAAAAGTATTGATATCCCGAAAGATGCTTAATTCAACAACTTGGCTTTCAGCCATTTCTAATTGCTGAAGTAAACTTGAAAACAAATGATTGCTTTGCCACGGCAATTTTTCAAATACATTCTTTTCAAAATATTCCTTATTGATTCCCAATAAATAGGCTCCTCCACGAATTGACTGTCCCAAGACATTTTTACCCGAATCTAAATCTTTTTTGATGCTCTCCCAATTCAATTGATGAATCTCTGGACTATCGTTGCCAACAGCTATTACTGATTCAAAGCCTGAATTAAATAGCTCCTCGTAGGCATTAGCCAATCGTTCGCCAAAGGTTTTTCCTTTTTGATTGCCTTCGTGAAAATGAAAAATAGGCAGTCCAGACTTCTCTATTGCAAGACGACTTTGCTCGATTAAAGATTTTGCTAACTGAGAATTCTTATACGCATAAGTGCCTTTGAACCAAGTCTTTTCTTGAGCTTCAAGCTTTGCTTCTCGGCTAAAATACAGAAGG
>CAYPJC010000419.1:0-1868 GCA_964410855.1 uncultured Flavobacteriales bacterium
AAGAAGCAGTATACTTTTTTAAGGACTCTCTTTCTTCTCCATCACCTACAATGAATGCCCTAATTTTTTTATTTGTTCTGGTAGTAATGTTTTTAATAGCATTAATGAACAGCTTATGATTTTTTATAGGAACAAGTCGTCCAATAATTCCAATTGCGATTTCATCATCTTCGATGGCATATTTTTTTCTAAAAGAAGCTCTTTTCTCAGTTGTAGAGCATTTAAATCGTGATAAATCGAAGCCTAAAGGGATGACCTCGATTTTATCTGCTGGACAGATGTTGTGTTTTTTACTTAACTCTAACTTTTGTCGATTACTAATAGCTATAATTTTATCGGTTTTTAAAGCCAATGCCCTTTCTACGTTTTTATATAAGTTTGTTTTAAGTGCGCCAAAGTAAGAGTGGAAAACATGTCCATGAAAGGTGTGAACTAGCTTTGCTTTGCCATATGAAATTCCTGCAGATCGTCCTATAGCTCCAGCTTTTGAAGCATGAGTGTGTATAATGTCAGGTTTAAAATCTTTTATGATTGATTTAATCTCTTTATAGGCTTTTCTATCGTTTGCTATCCCTATATCCCTCTGCATGCTCTTAATATAGTGAGCATCAATATTTAAATCATCTAGAATGTGCTGAGAACTTTTTTCACTATCTTCTTCATTACCTCCAATTAGCAAAGTTTCATAATCAGGCGACATGTACTTTGTTAAGAGTGCTGCATTGAATGTAGGACCTCCTAAATTAAACCGATTAATAATACGTAAAACTCTTGGCATGTATTTTTGTCTATAGAAAAAGCAAATTCGTCGATAAATTTAGTTAATATATCTTTTCCACCAAGTATTAAAGACGATTAATGCCCATATATTTCCTTGAGAATCGCCTGGGTTTGAAGAATTAAGTTGTTTCTTTAGAAAGTTTACGTAATTCGGGTTAAATAAGTTTTGCTCTTTGATAAATGAATCTGATAGTAAATCATTATGAATTAGATCATTAAGGTCTTTTTTGAACCATTCTAATAAAGGGACTTCAAACCCTTGTTTTGGTCTGTTGTACAATTCTGCAGGAAGTAGGTCTTTAGCAGCATCCTGAACAATTCTTTTCTTTATCCCAGAGTTTATTTTGAATTCTGTTGGAATCGAAAATGCAAAATTTACAAGCCTATGATCTAGAAAAGGAGTTCGTACTTCTAAACTATTTGCCATCGACATTAAATCTACTTTTCTTAACATATCCCCTTGTAAAACCATCTTTAAGTCTGTAAAAAGAACATCATTAAAGTCACTGCTGTTTTTCAATTGAGACAAATGTTGTTCTTTTCTTTTAAGGTAGATTTCTGGCTTTGCTTTTTTGACCATTAGGTTTGAAGCATCGGCCTCATTCATTAATCCTGCCCAAAGCCAATACCTTTCATCTTCGGTAAGATTTAATCCTTCAGAAAATTTATGCAGTTTTCTAAATAAATTACCAACTTTGGAATTTCTAGATTTAGGGAGCATCTCCCAAATGGGCTTTAGTTTTCGAACTATGTTTTGCTTAATGCCGGTTTGTCTTATTAAGAATTCACCCATGTGTTTATGGTATCCGCCAAAAAGTTCATCAGCCCCATCTCCTGAGAGAGCAACTTTTACATGTTTAGCAGTCTCTCTACTTAAGGCATTAACTGCTAATGCAGAAGAATCGGCAAATGGTTCATCAATGTATTCTAAGGTTTCGTGTAAGCTTTTAAGTAACTCATTTCTAGAAAGCAAGAAAGTATGATGGTTTGTTTTATACATTTTGGCAACAGCTGATGCATAAGGAGTTTCATCAAAATGTGGATCATCTTTAAACCCAATTGAAAAAGTAGAAAGATTTTTATTTTGC
>CAYPJC010000420.1:0-1864 GCA_964410855.1 uncultured Flavobacteriales bacterium
TTCAAAAATTAATTGTCTCCCAATTTCTTGCTCTGCGACTGGTTTTCCTTGTAGAAATTTCTCTAATTTTTCAATGTCTTTGTAGCTATAAAAAGCAATGCACTTCCCTTCACCACCATCTCTTCCTGCCCGACCTGTTTCTTGGTAGTAACCTTCTAAACTTTTAGGGATGTCATGATGAATAACAAAACGAACATCGGGTTTATCAATACCCATTCCAAAGGCAATTGTAGCAACTATAACATCTGCTTCTTCCATCAAAAACATATCTTGATGTTTGGCCCGTGTCGAAGCATCTAATCCTGCATGATAGGGTAGTGCTTTAACTCCATTTACTTGCAGGGTTTCAGCTACTTCTTCCACCTTTTTACGGCTTAGACAGTAAACTATTCCTGATTTTCCTAGGTTTTGATTGATGTATTTTACGATTTGCGAATTTGCCTCTTTCTTTGGATTTATCTCGTAATAAAGATTAGGACGATTGAAAGATGCTTTAAAAACATTGGCAGAAGCCATTCCCAAGTTTTTCTGAATGTCTTGCTGCACTTTTGGAGTTGCAGTAGCTGTAAGTGCTATAATTGGAACCCGATCAATGGCTTCAATTATTTCCCTTAACCTTCTGTATTCAGGTCTAAAATCGTGTCCCCATTCCGAAATACAATGAGCTTCATCAATGGCGAAAAAGGAGATATTAAGCGTTTTAAAGAAGTCAATGTTGACTTGTTTGGTCAAGGTTTCTGGAGCAACATATAATAATTTTGTTTTTCCAGCCTGTAAATCGGCTTTTACGATACCTAAATCTGTCTTATTCAGCGAAGAATTCATAAAATGAGCAATGTGGTTGCCTTTTGAGAATCCACGAATCGCATCAACTTGATTTTTCATTAAAGCAATCAATGGAGAAACAACAATAGCTGTTCCTTCAGATATTAATGCTGGTAGCTGATAACACATTGATTTTCCGCCGCCAGTTGGCATAATAACAAAAGTGTCAGTCCCATCTAGAACGCTTTCAATAATCTTCTCTTGCTCTCCTTTAAAAGTGTTGAAGCCAAAATGCTTTTTAAGTTGTTCCTTCAATGGCATTGTTGCGGTTTGCATTCAGTAAATGTATTTTATTTCGGTTACTTTTGCTGTATAATTACAGCACTTAAATTTTGATACAAGTTAGTAAAATTTCATAGTTTTTAAAATAAAAAAAATTTTTTTGAAAAATTCTCAAGAAATACAAAACATTGCTCGAAAGACTCTAGAAATAGAGAGAGATTCGATAAATGATTTAATAGATTCCATCGATGATGACTTTTCTTCTGTCGTCAAGGAGATTTATGAGTCAACTGGAAGACTTGTAGTAAGTGGAATTGGCAAAAGTGCAATAATTGCGCAAAAAATGGTTGCTACATTTAATTCAACTGGGACTCCTTCCATTTTTCTTCATGCCGCTGATGCCATTCATGGAGATCTTGGAATGGTACAAAAAGATGATTTAATCATTTGTATTTCAAAAAGTGGAGATACTCCTGAAGTAAAGGTATTGGTGCCATTGTTGAAAAATTTAGGAAATAAACTAATTGCGCTGACGGGTAATTTCAATTCATATCTTGGTGAAAATGCCGATTACAAAATAAGTTGTGAAGTGAAACAGGAAGCCTGTCCAAACAATTTGGCACCTACTAATAGCACTACAGCCCAGATGGTGATGGGAGATGCTTTGGCAGTTTGCTTAATTGAATGTAGGGATTTTGGAAGTGGAGATTTTGCCAAATATCATCCAGGTGGAGCATTGGGTAAGCGTTTGTACTTGCGGCTGGAAGATTTAATTAGCCTTAACGAAAAACCATCAGTTAAACCAAGTGCGAGTTTA
>CAYPJC010000421.1:0-1851 GCA_964410855.1 uncultured Flavobacteriales bacterium
GGACAAACCACAAACTTATCTACTGGAACACTTATTGTGAATAATTGATACTGTCTATAAAAGTCGTGTCTTAGCGTATAAAAAAAACAATCATTTAAAGTTTTAGTCGAACTTCAAATTTAGTTATTGAGATGATTGCTATGGTACACAATAGTGGACACTACCTTAAGTTCAGAAGAAAACATATTTTAATATAGCATTTCTGTTTATCCGGTATTTTGTATTAGGAAATTTATTACGTCTTGAGACTGCTTCAAAAATTGCGGGTTAAAAACCAATAAGTTCTTTTCCTATAATAAAGATGGCCATCACGAGTACAAACCAGCCAAATCCTTTCTTGAGTTGGTCTGCTTTAAAGAATTTGCCGAGGTAAATACCGATAAACATTCCAATGATTGAGAATGCTGTAAAAGTAGATAAGAGTACCCAATCAATGTCTTGACCCGCTCCAAGATCTCCCACAAAACCAATTAAGCTTTTAATCGCAATAATTACCAAAGAAGTTCCGATGGCTTTTTTAATAGGCATGCCAACCAATAAAACCAATGCTGGTACTATTAAAAATCCTCCGCCAGCACCAACAAGCCCCGTCACCATTCCAACAATTGCTCCTTCTATAACGATGATCAGAATTTTAGGCTTTTTGATTTCAGTGCTTTCTGTTTCTTTTCTTTCTTTTATCATGGAATAAGCAGCAATAAGCATGATGATTCCAAAGAATACCATGATTGAGATGTCTTTGGTTAAGATAAAATCACCAATACTAAAAATGACATCGGGTAGGGCAGGAACGAGAAATAGTCTAGTCAGAAAAACAGCAATCAAGGAAGGAACGGCAAAGGTTAAGCCTATTTTCCACTCTACCAGTTGTTCTTTGTGTTTTTTCCAGCCACCAATTATAGCTGTGACTCCAACAACAAATAGGGAGTACGCTGTTCCAAGCATGGGTTCAATTCCCATTACGTAAACTAAAATTGGAACCGAAAGAATAGATCCACCGCCACCTAATAACCCTAGGGTTATACCCATTATTATTGCTAAGCTAAATCCAATTATTTCCATATCTCTTTTATGTAAGTAGACTTATATGTCCTTCAAATATAGTCAGTTAATCAGTTGAAGCGAAAAATGACTAATCATTAATTAAGTTGAAGAGACAAATTTAGCTAAGCAGGATAATTTTGTCAGTAACAATTGTTACTGACAAGATTAGCACTTTCAAGCAGAATTTAATTGTGTTAAATGAATGGATTTACGATTCATTTTGAGTTGCCCATTCTTTTCCAACTTTTTCATCAACCGGCTTACCACAACTCTTGATGTATTTAATTCAGTTGCAATTTTTTGATGGGTAATATGCAACACCTCTGAACTGGTAACTACTGCTTTGTCTTTTAAATAAGCATATAATCTGTTTTCCAAATCATTAAATGCCAAATTATCTACCGATTGAAGTAGCTCATCAATTCTTTCCTGAAAAGAGTTGAAGGTAAACTGCCGCCAAGTAGGATATTTTACAACCCATTCTTCCATTTTAGAAACAGGAATCATAATAATTTCAGTTGCTGTTTCAGCGACTGCAGTAATTTTACTTACCGAATGGCCCATACAACATTGAAGGGTCATGGAACAAGTATCGCCTAATTCTAGGTAATAAAGCAGTAACTCGTTTCCATCTTCATTTTCGGTTATAACCTTAATTGAGCCGTTCAATACAATTGGGAAGTGGCTTATCTTCTGTCCGATTGACATGATAATCTCTTCCTCTGAATACTATTTTAAGACTCCAACTTCCTCAATTTCATGAATTAATTCTGCTTCATAAAGAAATCCCAATTGTTAACTAATTTG
>CAYPJC010000422.1:0-1835 GCA_964410855.1 uncultured Flavobacteriales bacterium
AATGGATTGAATTAATTCTTGCTCAAGAAGATGATTGGACCATTTATCTACTAGGAGGAAAATCTGACTTTGAAGAATGCGAAGATATTAGAGAAATATGTGAACGAAATAGGGTTGTTAATCTGGCAGGAAAACTGCCCTTTCTTGAGTCAGCAGCGCTCATGGAAAAAGCAGCCATGAATTATGTAAATGATTCTGCACCCATGCATATAGCTTCAGCTATGAATGCTCCAACAAATGCTGTTTTTTGTTCTACGATCCCCTCTTTTGGCTTCGGACCTTTAGGTAAAAACTCGAAAGTTATTGAGACTAAAAAGCATCTAACTTGCAGGCCTTGCGGATTACATGGAAAAAAACGATGTCCATTGGGACATTTTGAGTGCGCCTATAGCATTAATAAAGATCAGTTTGATATTTTAAAATTCCCTAAAGAAGAAGTATAATCCTTGTGCCAAGATAGATTATCAATAAACAATCAACTTACCCTCAGTCATTTCCTCCATAGCATATTTCAAGCCTTCCCTGCCCAATCCTGAATCTTTGACTCCACCGTAGGGCATATGGTCAATTCTAAAACCAGGGATGTTGTTCATAATCACCCCTCCCACTTCAAGATACTCTGTTGCTAATTTAAAGTTGGCCAAAGAATTCGTAAAAACACCTACTTGTAATCCATATTTTGAGTCGTTTGACATTTTAATGGCCTCTTCAAAGCTTTCTGCTTTTTCTAAAACGGCAACTGGTCCAAATACTTCTTCCGTAGCGACTTTCATTTTAGAAGTGCTGTTGGTTATTAATGTTGGGGCATACAAATTATGCTTATCACTTTGAATGTTTCCTCCGGTTAGAATGGTTGCTCCTTCAGTTTTCGCCTCTTGTACCCAACTATCAATCCGGTTCATGTGGTTTTTGTCGATTACTGGACCAACTAAAATACTTTCGTCTTGGGCATCGCCAACTTTCAATTTTCCAATAGATTCTATTAAAGCCGTTTGAAAACGATCATAGACTTTTGCGTGAACAAAAATTCGTTGGGTTGAGATACAAATTTGACCTGCATACAAATAAGCTCCTTTGGCTACTAAATCAGTAATAGATTCTACGTTTGTATCTTCATCAACAATTACAGCAGCGTTCCCTCCTAGTTCTAAGGTCACTTTTTTCTTCCCGCAAATACTTTTAAGGTACCAACCTACTTTATCACTTCCTGTAAAAGAAAGTTTCGCAACTCTATTGTCTCTCACCAACTTCTCTGCTACTGGAATATCACAAACTAAAACATTAATTACTCCTGCAGGATAACCTGCTTCCTTAAATAATTCTGCAAAAGCCAAACAACTCATTGGTGCTTGTGGCGCAGGTTTTATAACTGTTGTGCAACCTGTTGCCAATGCAGGAGCTACTTTGTGCATCACTAAATTTAAGGGAAAATTGAAAGGAGTGATACATGCGATGACACCAATTGGAAAACGTTTGGTAAAGGCTGTTTTTCCTTCTCCAGCGCCCCAATCCATCGGTACCATCTCGCCTCCAAATCTCGTTGCTTCTTCTATGGCTAACTTCAAAGTCGTTAAACTTCGATCAACTTCATTGGTAGCATAAGATCTTGGCTTTCCACCTTCATTGATAATGATGTCAATAAACTCATCCTTTCTAGCATCTAGACGATTATACAATTTCTGCATCATCTCTGCTTTTTTACCTGCAGTCCATTTTTTGGTGATTTCGAAAGCTTCATTTGCAGAGATAATGGCCTCTTCCATTTGATCTTCCGATGCTTGTGGAATTTTTCCGATTTCATTTCCGTGATACTTATCTAAAACGGTTAGAAAATT
>CAYPJC010000423.1:0-1834 GCA_964410855.1 uncultured Flavobacteriales bacterium
TAACTAATTCTTGTGGGTGCAATTTTTTATCGCTAACCGTTGCTACTACATTGCCTAAGTGATCAATCAGCTCATAGTTTTTAGCGCCCAACTTGCGGCTAAATAAATGATCATTGTCCTGTCTTTTCATTTTGGCATCCATTACTCCTAATCGCTTGCTTCCAAAGATAATGAATTGTTCTGGCAACAAATATACTTGATGCGGTGTGCAACTAGAAATAGGTGCAAAAGTTACTCCCGGAATGTCGTCGCTTAGTATTTTACCCACACTTTTGATACATTACCAATTACCAGCCTTTGTACTGTTTTAAATTACTACTCTCAATAGCATATAAAGAACTTTCTATTTGATAAATCCATCTTACAAATTCATTATTAGAATTAGATTGAGTTCGATATAAATCTGACAATCTTCTTTCAAATATTTTTTTATTATCTACAAATACGTCAACTTTTACATATTTGTAATGACTCATGTCAATTTCAGGCAGATTTAACTTCTTATTTATTATTTGACTCTTTTGATCAAAAAAGTAGTTAATAACATCTTTTAGAGTTACCGCCTTTTCATAGACTACTTCATTTGTAATTTTGAAAACATAATTTTCATTTTTGCTTTTTTTCCAAAAAATGTATGCTTTTTCTTCAGTATCTGGAATACAACCACTGCATAAGGAGGAAAATATAACCATTGTGTCAATTCCTTTCCTTTGTAAGGAATCGATTGTTGCTGATAACTCTTGTATTAAATCGACTTCTTGTCTTATTGACCCATCACTTTTCTTTGAAAGTTTGCATGATATGATAGTCAAAACAGAGAAAGACAACACTAATAATAATCTATTCTTCATAATCTACACTAGTAATTATTAATTTTTATGAATTTGGGAATTAATCCTTCTGAATATATCAATATTCCTGTAAATTTGTCTTTGTTAAATAACAAGGAATCATATTGATTTTGTAAATCATCTGCATGCAACTGATAGTCTTTTATTTTCACCTTTTTAAAAGAGCTTTTTTCAAAATAAAGTGATCTCTTCTTATTTTTTACAAAATAAATTTTACCCACTAAATCCTCAACCTTATCATTTAAATTGGGAACTGTTTGGACTAATAAAAATTTAAGTTCGATTTCCCGATCTTTATTGACTTGAGAGATGCACTCAAAATAAAAAGCAGGATTTAAGTCTCCAAGCTTAACTTTTTGGTCTTTTTCTATGCAAAAAGATCCCTTTTTTTCATTAAAAGTTTTTACAGTAAAAACATCAATATTACATTGTCCGATTGTAATAAGATAAATAAAATTTAGGACAAAAAAAATAAGAACTTTCATACAATTATTGATTATTGATTAGATAAAATAAAACTTCTTGATAATCTCTTGAAGGAGCTGTTCTTTTTAATTCATCAATTTTTCCGGGGAACAATGATTTTCCATGCCATCTTCTCTCTTTAAGTTTTGCACGATTATGAGCTCCAAACAGACCATTATAATCAATACCTCTATGGGTTCTTATGTAATTCTCAGCTATTTCATGAAAAATAACTGCTGCATTTTTAATTCTAGTTATTCCTTCTTTAGTTTCAGTAAAATTCACTGTTGGGTCAATCACTACATGACCATCATAACCCGATGCAGGATCATCATAATTACCACCGTTCGAATCTTTACCGTACTTTGAAGCATTAACAACCCCGTGTTGTCTTGGGTACATTGGCATTGCCTTGCCATCACTATAAAAGATACTTGATGTTTCAAAAAGCATTTTCTTTTCCGAATTAATTACATCATTAATTAAAGCTAGTCCTTTATCATTTCTTATTGCTTTTC
>CAYPJC010000424.1:0-1833 GCA_964410855.1 uncultured Flavobacteriales bacterium
CTTACTATTTGTTAATTATTAAACACCCTTAGCTAGAATGTATTTAGAACATGACGCCTTGCTCAGCGGCGCGCGCTTTTTGCGCGTCCGCTGGAGCTATTTGTTATGTTTATTTTAAGCGGCATGAGCTTTAAGTAGCGCGGCAACAAAAAATGAATATTCTTTTTCAGAAGATGACTCTAGTTCTAATTCATTTAACGCGGCATCTTTCAACGCTACGTTTGTGGTACGGTGGCATGCACTAATTGATTTTTGAATTTCTGTGATTTTCTCTAAGCATTTTTCTAATAATTCAGGTCTATTCAACTCTATATCTCTTATTGATATTTCAGAGCGTTCAGAACCATTTTTTATAAATAACAAAGCTCCAGCCGCAAAAAAATATTCTGATGGATCTTCGTTATAAGGATCTATATATGGTGTATCACTGTGAAATTTATCTGATTTAGCATTGTTACATTTTGGGCAAGCATAGCCTAAATTGTCCCATACGAACTCTAGATCTGGAAACTTATCAGCAGCTTTTGGTTTAAAGTGTTCTATATGGGCAAAATCAATTTGCGAAATCTTACTTTCACAATACATACACTTATCATAATTAGCCTTTTTTAATGCCTCTTTATTTAAATGATGCTTATAGTTACTATTCTCAAGGGCTATTGTATGCGGGCATTCCGGCCTTGTTATTCTAATCATTGTTGTTTGAATCCGCGTTGTTCTCCATTACGTTTTGAAGAGAGTATGGAAACATTCGTTCAAGGCCAAATTCAGATAATTCTCTCCTAAGGTTACTAAAGCTATCAGTTGTAAGTTTAGCGTCGCTGTATTTATTTATAATTGAATTAAGTTTATCCTCGACCCAAATAGGCATCGTAAAAGATACGCCTAAAACCTCATCGAGAATTTCACTAGCTGTTTTTGGCTCAAGCATAAAATCCAATTTTTGAGATTCTATTTTCTGATTGCTATTATATGTTAGTGCATAAACATTTGAATTTTCAACTGAGCCGACAACGAGAGGGCTATGGGTTGAGACGATAAACCTAGCTTCTGGAAATGCTCTTAATAAATCAGGCAAAATTCTTCTCTGCATAATAGGATGAAGATGATTTTCTACTTCATCAATCAAAACAGTAAATTGAGGATTATCTTTAGATGCATACATGAAAATTTGCCATGCTATATCAATTAAGGCACTTATCCCGCCTGAAGCTGTTTCTAGTAAGAACTCGTCATTACCTTCATTACAAACAAAAACAATCTCCATGTTTCTTATTTCAAATTCTTTAAAACCAAGTGATTTTGGTAATATCTTTCTTAATGTATCTTGAAATCCCTCGTAAAAATTTATTTGCTCCAAGTCTTTAGGCATGATTGTTTTATCATTGTTTGACACACCATATCCGTTTATAGCCCACCCGATAAGAGTTTGCTTCATCAAAAAACTGGATGATTGTCCACCATTCCCAAAATACCTTTGAATATTGGCTTGAGATACCTCTTGAAAAGCACTTTGCTTGTTCTTTTTTGCTGTTGGAATATTACCTAATGCTTGGTATTTAAAGATTGGCCTATGTGATGGTATGTAGAATGATTTTACTGCCTGTTGATTTTGAATTTGCATTTGATATTGCGCAGCATTAGATTCATTTACTAACAACACTCCTTTTATATTGTTTGAGTAGACTATTTCACCAACGTTGTTACCTTCATCCTCTTTCCCATAAAAATATCTAGTAAAGTATCTTACAGCACCAGTTATTTTATCTTTCTTTGGTGGTAATTATTCAGCGTAATGACTAAAAATCGACAAAAATTACTTGACACGTTTTT
>CAYPJC010000425.1:0-1824 GCA_964410855.1 uncultured Flavobacteriales bacterium
CAATCGTGCCACTATAGCCTAAAACATTATAACTGGCCGATTGATCTCTTTTTTTTCCATCTACAACTAGATTTTCATCTTCTGAACTAGCGCTGGCCTTGAAATTATCTTTTATACTTGTTGGTGAAATAACACCAACAAGGGGTTAGTTACGGCTTGAGCACTTCGAAAGACAGCTCTGTAGTAAAGCTATCTTTTTGATATTCAATATTTGATACCAAAAAATATTTCCCATGATTTAATAAAACATCTTGATACGTTGCCATACCATTTAATATGCTAAGTGTCTTCGAACTAATTTCATTTTGCTTTTCATCTAAAATTTTTAGCCTTAAATTTTTAGTCAATCTAGGAGGATTTGGCACATATATTTTTACATCTAATGTGTCTCCTAACATAAATACAAAATCTGCAGTTGTTCTGACAACAATATAAGATTTCAATGACCCTTCTTCACTAATTAATTGACCCGTAGAATCATATTTTGCTCTATATACACCTCTGCCAACTGGATCATAAAATGAGTAAAGTTTCAACTTACTATTTTCAAAATAGTCTTTTTGTTCTCCTATAAGGTGGTTATTTTTATTAAAACCTTTATATTTTAGCTTTCCATTAGGGAAATATCCCTTTTCAATTCCATCTTTCCTCCCATTTAGGTATTCCAATTCAAGTTTAAGAATTCCTGACTCGTAAAATAATTTGCCATAACCATGTTTTAATGAGTCTTTATTATAACTCGCTTCTGCTCTTATATTTCCATTAGGAAAATATTTTTTTTCAACTATCAGGCTTGCTTGCTTATTCTGGGTTTCAGTAGAATTACACCTAACAAAAAATAAGATTGTAATTATCAACGTATATATTGTTTTCATAAAGCAAGCTTTGATGTTTAATCTACAATGTGAGTACTTCTTTTCTCAGTTGGAGTCTCTTTCGAGCGAACTTGAACCCCTAAACTATCCTTAAATGTGCCAGTACAGCCGTTACATTCATATATAATAAACTCTCTATTATTTCTACCTTCAATTTCCAAATCATCATCCAATGCCTGAACCAAGGTTTGCCCAGCTCCAATTAATTTACCAACTTGTTCAACGGCATTTTTAGGTGGCTTTTGAACAGCTCCTCTACCAGCTCCTATTGCATTCATCAAGCCATCTATTTCAATTCCATAATCAGCAACACCATCTCTAACTTTACCAATAGGCTGCCCATTTAAATCACTTCCAGAAAAGAACTCAATTCCTCCCCCTCCTTTATCAAATTTCCCAAAGAATTCTAAAAAGCCATCATACCAGTTACTTTCTTGCCTATTATCCAGTATTCTAAATAGCATATCTCCTTCCGCATTCACTACTGTTAATCCTTTAGGAAACTTATCCTTATCAAATACAAATTGTGCTGGGCTTCCTTTTTTCCAACCACCTGAACTTTTAGACCATTCAATTGCAGCCGCTGATTCAAGATTATCAAATGATTTAGTTATTGATTCAAAAGCTAAGAATGTAGCTCTGTCTATATCTTTATCTAAAATTGCACTGTTTATTTGGTTCTCCCAATATTGTGCAGTAATTACAATCCTAGATTCCAACCCATCTAAATCAATTGCAACTATAGGTCTGTTACTCGCAAACTGGTACGGAGTTAGCATCGGATAACTTTTAGTCAAGGGGTCAACACTTAAAAACTTACCTATCCTCGGCTTATAAATTCTAAAGCCATAATCATAATGTGTGCCACCGCCAAGGTTGGTGTCTCGTTCCTTGCCGTTAAAGCCATAACGGTAGGGTGCCAAAGAGTCGCTGGGTGTGGTGTAGTTTC
>CAYPJC010000426.1:0-1820 GCA_964410855.1 uncultured Flavobacteriales bacterium
CCGCATTCAATTAACTTCTTTGCATTTTTATCAGTAACACCTCCATCAATTTCAATCAGAGTAGCTGCACCATTTGAATTAATGATGCTTTTCAATGCCTTTATTTTGTCATAAGTTCTTTCAATAAATGATTGACCTCCAAAGCCTGGGTTTACCGACATAAGACAAACTAAATCAATATCATTAATTGTATCTTCCAATACGGAAACGGAAGTATGCGGATTTAAAGCAACACCTGCTTGCATTCCTGCTGATTTGATTGCTTGAAGTGTTCGGTGTAAATGAGGAGAAACTTCGTAATGAACAGTTAAGATATCTGCTCCGGCTGCTTTGAATTCATTGATGTATTTTTCTGGTTGAACAATCATTAAATGAACATCGAAGGGCTTTTTTGCAAGTGGTTTGATTGCCTTAATCACAGGCATTCCAAAAGATATATTGGGAACAAAAACGCCATCCATAACATCTATATGGTACCAATCAGCTTCGCTATTATTAATTAATTCGCATGCTTGGGACAAATTTGAGAAATCTGCAGCCAATATTGATGGGGCGACTTTATGTGGCATGTTTTTTTACAAAATTAGAAGAATTATTGGCTTCTAGGATGCCTATCCTAAATATGTTTTAAGGATTTTACATTTGCCACCAACTTTAAGTCTCCTAACGGCTTTTTCTTTAATTTGTCTAACACGTTCTCGTGTTAATTCGTACTTAATTCCAATTTCTTCTAGTGAATGTGGTAGTCTTCCATTTAAGCCAAAAAATAAACGGAGGACTTCTGCTTCACGCGCCGGTAAGCTGCTTAAGCTGCTTTCTATCTCATTAGAAAGTGATTCGTTGAGTAGTTCTCTGTCTGGATCGGGGGTGTCCAGATTACTCATTAAGTCATACATGTTGCTGCTGTCTTCCTCATTAGAAAGCGGGGCATCCATTGAAATATGCCTCCGAGTATTCTTTAAGGAAATTTTTACATCTTCTTGGGTTAATTCTAAGCAATCAGCGATTTCATGGTCCAATGGTTCGCGCTCATATTTTTGCTCTAACTCATTAAACATTCTTCTAACCTTATTGATGTTACCAATTTTGTTTAATGGTAATCTAACGATTCTTGATTGTTCCGCAATGGCTTGCATAATGGATTGTCGGATCCACCAAACGGCGTAAGAAATAAACTTAAACCCCCTTGTTTCATCAAATTTCTGTGCAGCTTTTATAAGTCCCAAATTCCCTTCATTAATCAAATCAGGTAGGCTTAAACCTTGATTTTGGTACTGTTTTGCGACTGAAACAACAAAGCGAAGATTTGCTTTTGCTAATTTTTCTAAAGCTAGGGAATCCCCATTTCGAATCTTTTGAGCAAGAGCTACTTCTTCTTCAGCAGTAATTAATTCAACTTTGCCAATTTCTTGAAGGTATCGATCGAGTGATACAGTCTGGCGATTGGTTATGCTCTTACTAATTTTGAGTTGTCTCATCCCTGAATGATTTTATTTTTGTATGACTAAGAACAGTGGTAGATTATTGCTAATAAATATACCCAAAATTATTTACAGTGGTAGAGAGTAGTCTAATGGAAGAATATCATGCTTGATTAAATATGAATTGTCAGCGGTTAGTGAAACTTAACCTTTTAGTCATTTCATCACTTAGAGCATCAAAGTAAGTGACAAATAATGTGCTGTTTTTGAAATTTTCCTTGGAAGAGATAGAGTAAAAAAGGAGTTATTGTCTGATAAATAGAATCTCTATTTCCTTTAAAAGCAGTTTTTGCAAACTCTTTAAAACACAAAAAGCCCTTTCATCTAGTGAAAGGGCTT
>CAYPJC010000427.1:0-1818 GCA_964410855.1 uncultured Flavobacteriales bacterium
AACCTAAAATGGATTGGCATACACAAGCTCATTATCAAATTTTTTATAAACTCAAAAAATGGAAGTTTGAAGAAGAATACCGATTGCACATAATTCGTGGAGAGCCACTTACAATGGATCAAAGAAGGCAATGTGCTCCTGCAGAAGCATTTAAGGAAATGTTAATTGGAAAAGACATGCCTGAAAAAGATTTTGATGAATTAATAAGTCAAATACCTGATGACCTAAAGCATATTGAAATAATTAGACTATGATATACGTAAAAGAAATAGTAGAAGAAAAACTCAACCAACTTTGGAGACATTACAAAGACAAATATTTTTGCGAGTTACCACCCTTATATCCAAAAGAGATAAAAAAGAACGCCATTGTTTTTATTGGAATTAACCCTTCGATTAGTGAAAACGATAGAAAAGAAATGTTAGATAAAAAGAATGATGTAGATCATTTTTATGATTTACATGGAGGACATAATCAACACAAATATTTCAAGAAATTCATTGATATTTCAAAACAAACAGGATTAAACTGGACACATTTGGATATTCTTTACATTCGAGAAACACAGCAAGCTAAGGTTGGTGAATTAATGAATTCTGAAGAAGGATTAGATTTTATTTATCAGCAAAGCCAAATAACTAAAGGAATTATTGACAAATTGATTAGCCAAGACCAAAAAATCATTTTTGTGGTGAATAATACCTTGGCTAAAAAGCTAATGGGGAAAGACATGAGTGCAGATGGAAAAAGCAATATTTGGATGGGATACAACTTTGAAAAGAATGAAGAATATGGAACACCAACGCTTGATGGAAACCCTTTCTTTTTTACAAGTATGCTTACCGGACAAAGAGCTTTAGATTTAGGTTCTTATGAACGTTTGATTTGGCACATCAATTTTGTAAAAAAGCAATTGAAATGATAACGGAAGAACTCATCTAAAACTAGCTATTGACTTTCTCCTATACCTTTAAGAACTTGTTTTTTTAAAGAGATATTAAGTACTTTAAATGACAGACAAGATTTTATATATAGATATTGAAGCCACAATTCAAGGAAAGATAAAGGATATTGGTGCCTTATTTAATGGACACGAGTTACATGAAAGCACTTTAACTAATCTTGAAAAGTGGATCATTGAAGCGGAATTTATTTGTGGTCACAATATCATTAAGCATGACATTCCCTTGCTTGAGAAAAAATTTGGCAGAGATATCTTTAGAAATAAGAAGATTGTAGATACATTACTATGGTCTCCCCTATTGTTTAGCGATAACCCATATCACAAACTAGTCAAAGGTTATAAAATAGTTAATGATAGTGAATACAATAATCCTTTATCAGATTGTAAACTAACCAAGGAATTACTGTTTGATGAATTGAATAAATTCAACGAGCTAGAAAGCAATATATAAAATTAATATATGCTAGCTTATTAAGTAATTCAAAGGACTACTCTGCTCTTTTTGACTTAATGAATTTCAAAAGGGAAAACATTAATGCAAGCAAGGAGATAGTAAACATATTCCAAAATAAGATTTGTGACAGCGCAAATATTGACGACTTAGTGCAACACAGCCCCATTGAATTAGCATATGCCTTTGCTTTAATTAATACTAAAGAAGACAAATCTATTTTATCATATTGGGTAAGTAATACATTTCCAAGAACTCAAGTAATACTAGATGAAATAAGGTTTAAATTTTGTGGTAAACCAAGCTGTACTTATTGCAATTCAGAACTAAACCCAAAAAAAGCTTTACAAGCTTATTTTGGATATGAGGACTTTAGAAGCTTTGACCAAGAGGAAGAAATAAG
>CAYPJC010000428.1:0-1801 GCA_964410855.1 uncultured Flavobacteriales bacterium
AAAGAATGTGCTAAGAAAATGATTAAAGCGATGAATAATAACAAAAAGGAAGCTTTGATTGGAAATAAATAAATTTTAATGGTTTATTTTAAAAAATATATTCCTTTTTTATTTTACAAGTTTGCTAGAAAGGAGGCGAATCATGTCTGATTACAACATTTCGGGAATACAACAAATAGGGATTGGTGTTGCAGATATAGATACGGCTTGGCCTTGGTATGCTAAACATTTTGGCATGGATTTGCCCATATTAAATGATGATGAGGAAGCTAATTTAATTAGCATTTTTACAGGGAATAAAGCACATAGTAGGAGGGCAGTTTTAGCATTGAATCTAATTGGAGGAGGAGGCTTTGAGGTATGGCAATTTACTTCTAGAACGCCTACAGCTTCAAAACATAAAATAAAAGAAGGGGACTTGGGCATTAATAGTGTTCAAATGCGCGCTCACAATATTATATCAGCTAAAGAGTACTTTGAAAATTTAGCAGACGTTAAAAGTTCTGATTTAAAGAAAAATGACTTAGGGATTGATTTTTTTGAGGTTATTGATCCTTTTGGAAATACCTTTAAGGTAATTGAAGATACCTACCAATTCATGAAAACTGATTCATTGATTGGAGGAGTTATGGGCGCTAGTATTGGTGTAAGCAATATTGAAGCTTCCTTAAAGCTATATACTGAAGCACTAAACTATGAAGTGGTTCAGCCAAAGAAAATGGGGTCTGATGGCTTAGAGAGGATTTGGTTGAAACCAAAGAATAGAAAAACAAGTGCTTTTAGTGAACTTATGGGGCCAACCCAACTTGAACTTGTTTGTGATCCAAAAAATAAAAGAGAAAATATTTTTAAAGAACGCTATTGGGGTGACCTAGGGTTTATACATATCTGTTTCGACGTGCAAAACATGAATTCTTTAAGGGAAAAGACAAAATCAATTGGACATCCATTCGTTGTGGATAGCGAAAATAGTTTTGATATGGGAGAGGCTGCTGGTCAATTTGCCTATGTTCAAGATTATGATAAAACGCTTATTGAGTTAGTAGAGACTCATAAGGTACCAATCTTAAAAAAACTAAGTTGGTACATCCACTTAAAAGATAAAAAGAACCAAAAACCACTTCCTAGATTTATCTTCAAAGTTTTAGGTATGAAGAGACTAAAACAATAATTTTCTAGTTAGAGATTAAACTTTAGGGGATAAGCTTAATGATGTTCTTAGACGGTAGATATCAAGCATTAATGCTTGAAGCTTTTGATGATTTTTAGTATTTCGTTTCAGCTTCATGAGTTTGTAAGTTGCCCGAAAACATTTATACTCCTCATAATACCATAGATAATATTTTAGGGATAAGAAGAGAATTAAGGGGGAAATAAGAAAAAATGAACTGTAAAGAATGCCAATTACAGTTATTATTAATGTCCATGCAACCCATAATAAAGTCCCTAGGGCATATCTTACAGAAGCATAAAACTCAATTGCTTTTACTTTTTTATCTGAGACCCATTTAGTAATTACAAAAGGTAAAAAATTCAAGATTAAAGCAATTATTGCAAAAGGTAAACCAAGTAAAAGGAATAACCCACTTTTAAAGCTTAAGCCATTATTCACTTTTAGTTTTCTGAAATTTAAACCATGTTTTTTTAGTATTTGAAATACTTCTTCTGTTAGCTTTTTTAAGTGCTTAAAATCTTCATTATTTGCGTGGTCTGTTTTTGCGATATTTTCAGCGATTAGGATTTTTCGAGAAAGAGAATTCTGCTGGTAACAAGAGTCTAGTTCTGTTATTGCTTTATAAAT
>CAYPJC010000429.1:0-1480 GCA_964410855.1 uncultured Flavobacteriales bacterium
TTAAGTGGATAAATACCGTTATATTGATGGTGATAGTCAATAATAACAATGAGTTATGAAGGTTCGACCCTGAAAGTCAAGGTATAGTAACTACCTCATTTTGAGATTTTTTAATGAAGATAATTAAAAGGTTACATTTATAAAAGGGAAATAAATGGCTAGAACACATAAACAACAATCATTAATACAACAGATAGAAGCTTTAGATCACTTAGAATACCGATTTGAAAATCTCAAGTGTATAAATTCCAGCATATTAGGAAAAAGAAAAGGCTGTCTCTCTCTAGTTTTTATTGCCGATGATGTGGCTGAAGATAAAAAAGTTGCTCTTAAATTTATCGACCCTGAGTATTTAGGCGATCGTTATCGTTTAGCAACATTCAATAGAGAACCTGAAATACTTAAAAAACTCCAAAATAAACACCGTTGCTTAACGTTAATATTGGGAGGCAACTCTTTTAATTGGGAAATATCTATGGCAGGGGGGTTAACAAGCACTTTACCTATTGATTATTTCGTCACTGATTGGCTTGATGAGGACATAGAAGAATATTTTTTAGAGCAACAAGATTATGAAGCAGCCATTAAATTAAAAATATTTCGAAGTGCTGTACTTGCTGTTGCGTCATTTCATAGTGAAGGAATTTGTCACCGAGATTTAAAGCAGGATAACTTTCGAGCGTACAGAAACAAAAATGAGTTGGTCGCAGTAGCAATTGATTTTGGGACTGCGGCGCATTTTAATGAGCCGAAAGTTACAACAGCTTTAAATTATCCTAATGCTTCTGTTGGGGCTCCTGCTTTTTCGGCTCCTGAAGCTATTGCGGGACTAGCAAGTCATAGAAAAATTGGAAATCTGACTGATATATATGCGCTTGGTGCATTGCTCTTCAATATGTTTAACCTTGATTTATTTGCTAAAGCTAGAGCTAAGAATCAACACTTCCTGCCCGCTCTTACATTTTTGCAAGCCAAAATGGCGAGAGCAAATAATGAGAAAGATAAGGAACAGATTTGGAATGATGAAGTTGGGAATTTTAGATTTTCATTAATTCCACCACCTTTAGACTATCCAGGTAATAGTGTACCAAAATCAGTTTTGACTGTTCTTTCAAAGATCCAGCAAGAAATGACTAAGTTTGACTTTAGAGATAGAATTACTAACTTACAAAAAGTTATTACTCAGATTGATATAGCGATTAGAATTTTGAACAACCAACGATACGATCAATGGAAGCTTGAAAAACGTAGAAAAATGAGTGAGTTAAGAACCGATAAGTTACGTAGAAGAGAAATAAAACTCGCAGAATACTTGACTAATAAAAAGGCGTTGATTAGAAGATGCTAATTCATAAAACTGATATTAAATCTAGAGATATTAATTTATCTCCGAAGTCAATTGAAGTGTTTTTCTTTGAGAACGGAGCACCTCTGATTTTAGAGTTACCTTCTCTCGAAGAGTTAAATTCGATTAGGGAAG
>CAYPJC010000429.1:1500-1731 GCA_964410855.1 uncultured Flavobacteriales bacterium
ATCTTTTTCAGAACTTGCTAAGAGTGATATTTTTGATTTGAAAGTGCAGTACAAAAATGAACTAAATTTGTTACTAAATAAGTATGAACAATATGAGAACTCTTCAACATACTTAGTCAATTTATCAAACCTTTATGAATTGTTGGGTGAAGATGATGCAGCTTATGAATATCTTAAGAAAGCTTCAAAAACTGATGTTGCCTTGATAGATTTATTCCATATTTTTAAAGA
>CAYPJC010000430.1:0-1729 GCA_964410855.1 uncultured Flavobacteriales bacterium
ATCGGTTCTAGAGGAATGGGAATTACAAGTATTCGTGATACTTTATTTTCTATTCTTCCTCTTGATAATAAGTTAACTCCCACCTCATTTATTGAGGATAAGTCGGGAAAGTTATGGATAGGTACCGAAGGACAAGGTCTTTTAGTATCCGATAAATCTGCTATTATTAAACGCTTTAAGGTTAAAGATGGTTTATTGGCTGACTTTATTACTTTAGTAAATATCGATAACGAGAATAATATTTGGGTTGGGACTAATAAAGGATTAAACAAGTATGATCAAGAGCAGAAAAAAATTTACAACTATTCGTCAAAGGTTGGTTTTACTGGCATTGAAGTAAAAAATCAGGCATCCTACAAGGATGAGTTCGGCAACTTGTGGTTTGGCACCATTAAAGGGGCTATCAAGTATCAATCAACTGAAGCTAGAGAAAATAAACTCGAACCCCTAACACACATTACAAGTTTCATAGTCAATTTTGAAAACAGAGAATTAACCCAAAACATTTCTTTAGATCATAAAGAAAAAAACATTTCTTTTAAATTCAATAGTGTTTGTCTTACTGATCCATCATCAATTAGACATCAATTTATGCTTGAAGGAGCTGATGAAGGTTGGCGTCCAATTACAAAACAAACATTTGCCAACTACTCCCCCTTGCCTCCAAACAATTATGTTTTCAAATTGAAAGCAATGAATAATGATGGGATATGGAATAAGGAACCTATTTCATTCAGCTTTACAATCAAGTCTCCATTTTGGCAAACCTGGTGGTTTTATCTCATTTGCACAATCTTCGGGTTTAGTATCATAATAGCCTATATTAAACTAAGGGAGCGAAGTTTGCTTAGAGATAAAAGAAGCTTAGAAGAAAAAGTAACCAAAAGAACCAAAGAAGTTGTTGAAAAGAGTAAAGAGTTAGAAGAAAAGAACAATGACATTATGGATAGCATCAGGTATGCAAAACGCATACAAACAGCTATATTTCCGCCGGATGAACTTTTTGGAAAGCACTTTCCAAACTCCTTTGTATTATTTAAACCCAAAGATATTGTTAGCGGAGACTTCTATTGGATGTATACCAAGGGGAATAAAATTTTATTTGCGGCTTCAGATTGCACGGGTCATGGAGTGCCTGGTGCATTTGTTTCTATTGTAGGTTATAATATGTTAGATAAAATTGTAGGGGAATATGGCATTACAGAACCTGCAGCAATCCTTGATCGATTGAATGTTGAAGTGGCACAAACTTTCCGACAAAAAGGGGAAGAAAAAATTGCACAAGTTCAAGATGGAATGGATATTGCCTTAATTTCATATGACACCACAACTAATGAATTGCAATATGCAGGAGCGTTCAACCCACTCTACATAGTTCGCGACGGAAAAATATTTGAAACAAAGGCAGATCGATTCCCAATAGGAAGTTATAAGGAAGAGAAAGTTAAAAAATTTAAAACGCACAAATTGAAGCTAAAAAAAGGTGATAGCCTTTACACTTTCACAGACGGATATGTGGATCAATTTGGAGGGAAATTTGGCAAAAAGTACATGTCCAAGCAATTTAGATCTTTGTTATTATCAGTTCAAGGTCTAAGTATGGAAAAACAAGGCGAATTATTAAATAAAGAGCTAATGGATTGGATGGGCGATCTAGATCAAATTGATGATATTCTAGTTATCGGAATTCAAATTGAGCAATAACACGTATTGGTTTCCTTTATTAAAT
>CAYPJC010000431.1:0-1725 GCA_964410855.1 uncultured Flavobacteriales bacterium
GTAGGTGTATATCATTCTAGGTTTAATGAAAATGAGCGTGGTGAGGTTTGGAATAATGTCTTGAAGTTTAAATCAGGTCATTTTGAGGATTTTCAAATTATTTTAGGAGCGCGTTCAGCTTTGTTTCTTCCATTTAATCAATTGGGTTTGGTTATTATTGATGAAGAACATGAAAATACATTTAAGCAATATGATCCATCCCCAAGGTATCAAGCGAGAGATGCTTCATTGGTATTAGCTAAAATGCATGATGCTAAAGTTTTGTTAGGTTCAGCTACTCCATCAATTGAGAGCTATAAAAATGCCCAAGATGGTAAATATGGTCTAGTAGAAATGATGAAGAGACATGGTAATATGCAAGTGCCTGAAATTTTAGTCGCAGATGTTAAAGCTGCTACCAAGAAGAAGAAAATGAAGTCTCACTTTTCTCCTGAATTGCTTCAAATGATGGAAGATTGCTTGGAAGAAAAAAAACAAATTATTCTATTTCAAAACCGCAGAGGGTATTCACCTATATTACTTTGTGAGACTTGTGGTAATTCGCCCCAATGTGTTAATTGCGATGTTAGCTTAACCTACCACAAATTTAAAAACGAACTAAATTGCCATTATTGCGGCTACCGAGTTAATATGCCCCGTCAATGTCTTTCATGTGGGGACTCAAACCTTCATGTGAAAGGATTTGGAACTGAAAAAATTGAGGAAGAATTGGCGATTTATTTACCTGATGCGAAAATTGCTAGAATGGACCTAGACACCACTCGAGCAAAACAAGCTTATCATAATATAATTACTTCCTTTCAGGACAAAGAAATCGACATTTTAGTTGGAACTCAAATGGTCACTAAGGGGCTTGATTTTGAAGACGTAGGCCTAGTTGGTGTTTTGAATGCAGATAATATGCTTCATTTTCCGGATTTTCGAGCATTTGAACGTTCTTACCAACTGATGTCACAAGTCTCAGGTCGAGCGGGTAGGAAAGGAGCAAGAGGAAAAGTCCTAATTCAAACCTTTAATCCGGAGCATCAAATAATTAGACAGGTGATTAATAGCGACTATGTGGGGATGTATAAAAACGAGCTGATTGATCGCAGGAATTTTCATTATCCGCCTTTTTATAGATTGATTCACTTAACCTTAAAACACAGAGATAAGAGTCTAGTTTACAGAGGAGCTAATGAATTTGGTGAAATGCTAAAAAAGAAATTTGGTCAACGAGTTTTGGGTCCTGAAGAACCTGGGATAGCTAGAGTCCGAAATTTTTATCACCAACAAATTCTCTTGAAATTGGAAAAAAAAGCTTCTCAAGCTAAAAGTAAAGAGATACTGAAAGAAATTATATTGAATTTTTCAGCAATCAGTTCATACAAGTCAATTAGGATAGTAATTGATGTGGATCCAATGTAAAATCTATAATAATCTCCTTCTTTGATTAGATGATTAATCAGATTAAAATGGGAAACAAGTAATTCAGATAATAATAATTTGAGTAGGATTAATGATAAATTCAAAGCTGTTCTTTTTGTCAAAGATTAAACTATAAATTCATTTCACGCACAACTTTTGTTCTTGACTCTTCTTTAGCTGCTTTTCCAAAAAGATGAACGGAGTATGCAAATATCTTTTCCACTTCTTCTTCTTCGCCTATTCGATGTCGGAAGTGTACAAAGTCACTCGGGTTGCAAGGAAATTGATGTTTAAACTTAGCTTCTCCACAAAACACAC
>CAYPJC010000432.1:0-1725 GCA_964410855.1 uncultured Flavobacteriales bacterium
CAATCAGAACGATTCATTAAACAATGATTGTTGCTGTTGTTATTTTTATTCTAACAAACTAATTACTTCAATGCCATTGACCTCTATCGTCAATGGCATTGAAGTTTTCTGGAAATTTAGATAAATTGTAAATAAATTATTTAAATTCACATGATGAAAGTTATACTACAGCTTTTTTGGAAAGCCATCTTTAATCTATTATCCATAATATTTTTATTTTTTTTTATTCCTACAAAAGCTCAATCAACTGCTACTGATGGGCAATTTGAAGTAGTTTATACTAATTCTACTACTAGCTTGCCCAATAACCCTACGGCTAGTTTAGTAACGGGATTTAAAGATGAATCTATCTTGATTTCATCTTTAGAATTCTGGAATATTAAACCACATATCATTCATCAAAGTCTAGATCAAGGCACTAGTTGGCAGGTTTTGGTTCAAGAATTTGATAGTACTTTTTTCTCTGTAATAAGCATTCATCAACTTTCTGCAAACCACATATCTGAGGTTGTTGAAGGATGGGCATTAGACAGTATAGGTGAATCTAAAAAAAACTATTGGATAAGATTAAGCGATGATTTGGGAAAAACATGGATAAAACACAATGTGGGTGGCTTGCCATTGGGCCTTCATTTTGAAGGCAGTAAAGGTGTATTTTCTAGCACAACCAATGATACCGCAATGCTTTGGACTACCGAAAATTATGGACAAACTTGGAAACAACGACAATTACCGAGCAACATGATAAACACTTCTCCTGCAATGCTTGGAGAAAAAGAATTTCTTTTTTTTGACAGCACTGATGATCAAATTGATGAAGACAGCATTTATTATACAAGTAACATTGATTTAAATAGTTGGGAAACCAAGAAGTTGAATAAAAATTTTGGTGCTAATAATTTCATTGCTTTAAATAAAAATAGAATATTGAGTGCTAAAGGTGTAAGATCGACTGTAGGTATTACTAATCTAAGTTATATTTTAGAAACTACAAATGGTGGTGATACTTGGACTACTCCAGTAAATATATTAGAAGATTGGGCTAGAAGAGGATTGCGACACAATTCATATATAGATAGCAATAACATGGTTTTTCTTGGTCCAAATGTTTTATACAGCTCCAATAATGGTGGAAATACATGGGAAAGAGCTCTTTGGGATGATTCACTGAATGGCGGAACAAGAGGCGTTTATCTATTTTACAACAGTAAGTTGGATAGAAGACAACTCATTTTTCCAGTTGACCCTTTTTATCTTTTACGTTACACCATTCCTGGTGCAGTTGGGTTAAATGCTTCTGTTTTAGATAAGAATAACCTAAAGTTATATCCCAATCCTTCCAGAAATATCTTGTTTATTAAACTTAGTCAATCAGATAAAATTATCGGGGAAATAAGTGTGTGGTCAATTGAGGGGAAAGAAATACTTCGAGAAAGCAATTTCAAAAACTTCAATACCAATAGTGTTGAACTCAATGTTGCTTCGTTAAATACAGGGATTTATATCTTAAAAGTAAAAACTGAGAACGGTTTTTACTGCAAACGATTTGTGAAGCATTAATTCGGAAAAACATAAAAGACAATACCAAGTCTTCTAGCTCTGATTTTATATTGATGGCTCAAGCAGCAAACGTCGATGAAATTAATTATTTAGGAACTAATGAATACGAGATTACTTTTTTTGATAGTACTCTTGATTATGAAATTGAAATAATTTCGTTTAATG
>CAYPJC010000433.1:0-1718 GCA_964410855.1 uncultured Flavobacteriales bacterium
CCTAATTTTAACTCAAAGGCTTTTGGAATTGGAATTCTTCCCCCTTCAATTTCTAAACTGCCATCTTCCCAAATAATGATGCCGGGTACATTTACAAAATCTTCCATTAAAGGAAAACCTGCAGGTTGAGCTGTGATTTTTAAAGCCCCATTTATTCGAATAAAGAACTTACCATCTACTTCTCATAATGAGAGTTCGTATATTTTGATGGTTAATACATTGGGGATTTCAATGTTTATTCCTTGTGGTTCGTTAGCAGTAACAAAAAAGTCTCCATTATCACTAAATCCTGCATTGATAATGATTTCAGCAGGTTGCCCCGAACCATCTTCCAGACCTGGAATTTTTATAGAACCAGTAATACCACTTTGAGTAATAACATTCTGTTTAAATGTTATATTAAAGTTGTTAAACCCAACTTCAAAACCGCCAATATTAACGGGCATAAAGTCATCATTTACATTCGGAGTGCCGTTAACGGTTTCTAGAGCAATTGTGCCTGAAATGCCACCCGTTCCAATCAAAACATTGTGACCTACAACTTGAAGCGTGGTATTATTTACATTATTAAACCACTTTTTAGGAAGAATTATTCCAATTTTTTCCGCATAAATTCCTTTAAAATTATCAGGTCTACCATCTGCAGTAGCCTCAGGGATATTGCTATCTGTTCTAAAATCAAATTTTAATTGATTGATAGTCACGATTAAACCTGTATTCCCAATTTGAGAAGGAGATAAATTGAATGTATCTGCTTCATTGAACTCAAATCCTTTTTCAGATGAATAATATAAACTCCCTAAATTATAGGAGAGAGTGGATTTGATGTTTTCATCTTGAATAACCTTCAATGTTATAGGATCTATAGGTTTTAACCACTTTCTTGGAAATTCAATTGCGGGGGAGAGGTTGTTTAGAGATGCCGAAAATTTGGGAAGTAAAAAGTCCCAAATGTTTGAGATTGAAAAATTGCCAAAAACCGATGAAAATAGACGCTCCAATTTTTCATCTTTTGTACCAAAGGTATCATCTGCAGAGAGGTAATCATTTAAGATAGTATCAATAATGGAGTAATTATTTCCATTGGTTGAAAGTTGTAATTTAATATCCTCAATTATCTCAGAATGACTTCCCAAAATATTATATACTAATGGTGAAGGAGGGCTGTTATTCGCATTAAAATCATCTACAAATTTTTGAAATGGTTCTTCACTAGCATCTTCAGAAAAATCAGAATAGAAAGTATCAATAAAGATGCTAAAAAGTTGATTTTCATCAATGCCTCCAATATCGAGAAGTAAATCATAAATAGCCGCTATAGAGAAATCGAATGTGCTAAGATCAATACCATTTACATATTTTAACAATGGCCAATTATAGGACAATGACATTGGGAATTCTGAGGTACCACCACTCACAAAACTTGGGTTTAAAATTAATGCAAAGCCTTCATCTCCCCCAAGATTAAGACCTAATTTCTCATAGCTAACAATCGTAATGTTGTAAAATACCTCTTGAGTGTATATACTTTTTGTAGTATATAAATTCTTAAAGTATAGACTTGAAAAAACAGTATTTAAACCATTTTCAAGAAAACCTAAACTTGTCGGTAAATTATCAACTGAGATTAACAACGATAAAGGCGGCGAATATCTTGGCATAATCTAGTGTTAAGTTAATCAATAATTGACGGATAAAGTCTTTTTAGTTTCACTCTG
>CAYPJC010000434.1:0-1716 GCA_964410855.1 uncultured Flavobacteriales bacterium
TTATTTCGCTATTTTATGGAGCTCCTTCGTTTTTTCGGCATTACACACAACGGTTGGTATAAGAATAGTAGCCGATTTCGGAAGCAGGATTTTTCAATTTACTACTAATGTTGTTGCGGACTACAATGTTCATATTTACTACAATTTCGGCTATTATTTTTATACTTTGTTGTGCTTAGTGTGATTTGTTTTTATTTATCCAATCCCAAGCTTCTTGTGGTAACCAACCATTATAATTATTCAAAGATATTTCACTTGTAAAAAACTTTTTATTCGGTGCAATCTTTTGAATGTATTCTGCAATATTGTGTGCATTTACTCCATATTCCACTTTTAAAATATAAGTAGATTCAAGGTAGTGCCACCAAGCTTTAATTCCTTTGGCAGCTATCAACTGATTGTGAAACTTCTTAGAATCAAACGAGTCAAGGAATCCACCTTTGTCCAATGTAACTATATAGAACTTGTCCCAATTCATTTTAAAAGCGGATTTTCGTCTTCATCTTCTGACTTGTAATAAGGATTCATTAATGAAGGAATATTCTTAACATTTTTATTTTCAGACCTTTCATTGTCTCCAAGATATTCTACAGCTTGTTTTCTTAATTGATAAGTCTCACTTCTTAAATAGTCAGGGTTTTTTAAAGCGAAAAAACAAAAGAAGAACAAACCAATTAGAATCATAAGAGCAGAAAGGCTAAATAGTACAATTAAAACCCAATCTTTGTCAATGAAAATTGCTCCAAGGACAGAAATTAATAGTCCAAGTAGTCCGAATTTAAACAGACCATCTGTCACACTCTTTATCTTGAGTTGTGATACTTGGCTAAATATTTTTGTCCATTCATTCATTTGAAATAGTATTAAACTTTATTGAGTTTATAATGAACTCCATTGTCAAGTTCCATTTCATAAAATTGAACGTGTGCTTTATTGTTGTTTGCACATAATTGTTTGTATTTTGTTTTTACAGAATTTGGTGTCTTTGTTCCAAAAATCACTTCTTTTAATGCACTATCCTTAAATTTAAACGCACGATTTCCATTGTTTTTTTTCATCAAGGTTTCTGGTTTGACTACTCGGATTTCGCTTTCATATGCCCAATCAGAAAATTTGGGTTGTATAACATACTCCACAATCTTATTGCTTTGAGTAAAATGATTATAGTGCTGCATAATTTTCCTGTACGAAACAATAATTGGAGTATTGAAAAATTCAGGGTCTTCCAATATGTCAAACTTTAAACAGACACCTGTGTGGTAGTTTGAATAATGTGACCATTGCAGAATACTATCATCCATAGTTGAAAAACAACAAACACCTGATTCACTAAGTGCTTTTTCTGTTGAATCCTTCATTAAATTTGGGTTTTTCTTTAAATCATTTGCTAATTGATTAATATGAGCAGGAAAAATCCCAACTGATTTTAACCATATTTTAATGTCATTCAAAGAAGTATTTGTATTTATTGGCGTGTTGCAATCATAAGGGTCGTTAAATTCTAAGGGGTTTGAAAACCACATTTCATTATCTGTAATAATTTTCTCAGTAAATGAGTTGTCTGCACGATATTTAAACAAGTACTGAGGATATGATTTTGCTTTCACTCCAATTTCTATTAAGTCTTTTATTGTCATCATTCAGTTTTTTCCATTAAGCACAACGCTTACTGTAAACTTCAGTAAGGACTTAAAAGTACAAAATTTTGATGACCCA
>CAYPJC010000435.1:0-1710 GCA_964410855.1 uncultured Flavobacteriales bacterium
TTAGAAGGGAAATTGGCAATTTGTGGGAGATAATCAATTTGCTTGCGGTAGTTGGAATTCTTTTTTATGTTCTCACCTAATACTGTAATGCTTCCCTTATCGGGAATAACCATTCCGAGGATAGATTTTATGAGCGTTGTTTTTCCCGAGCCATTAGGCCCAAGTATAGCAAATATTCCTTTGTCGGCTATCGTAAGGTTAAGCCCTGAAAGAACTACATTTTTATTAAACTTCTTAAAAAGATTTGTAATCTCTATCATAAGGGCTTCATTAACGGTTCTTTATCCACGAGTCCATCTGGGGTGAATACAGGAGATACTTTCTCTGAAAAATCGATGATGTCTATAAAAAGACTCCTCAGTAGTACAATGGTTTCAGGTGTTCTATTTACAATGTAAGAAAATAGCTTCACAGGTCGATAGGGGATATCTCCAATTCCATCTTTATCTAAATCATAACCGCTGTATTTACTCCAATAATTGCCTTCAAAAAGGTTGTCGTTTATTCTGCTGTTGTAGGAAACATCGAATGAGTTATTCAAAAACTCATTCCCTTGAAATAGATTAGAATAGCAAGCTCCTCTAACTTTGATGGCCCAGCCATTGCTGATGAATTTATTGTTTTTATAATTCACTCTATTTGCGCCTTCAACGCTTATAGCAATAGTGTTATTCTGAAATGTATTGTTTTCAACTTCAAGATCATTGATCTCTTTTAACAGCAAGCCAAATGCGGCTGATCCCCAATTATCCCTAAAGGTGTTATGAAACATTTTTATATGTTTCGAAAACATCACAGCAACCCCTGCGCCATTATTTTCGAATGTATTATTGGAATATACATTATTATTTGAGAACATAAAATGAAGCCCATACCTTAGATTCTCTCTACTTATATTTTCATTGACAACAATTGTATCAGAAAATTCTAGATAAATGCCATCTCTTACTTTTTGAACGATGTTTCGCGAAATATCAATATTGTTGGAATGCCACAAATGAATCCCATTTCCTGAGTTGTACTCATCCTTTGCATCTCCAATTATTTTGTTGTGATAGATGCTTCCATGACTAGACTTTTCAATAAATATTCCGAAAAAAAGTTTTTCAAGAACTACATTTCGAATGACGAAGTTTTTGCTTCTCACCACCCTAATAGCAGCATAATCAGTAGTGTAACTTGTGCCTACATTTCTTATGAAAAGCCCATCAATGGTAACACTATCGGAAATAATCCGAATTATTTCTCCTTGGTCTTCTCCATCAATAACAGGATAATTCTCTCCAATTATTGTTAAGGGTTTATCTACTAAAATATTAAACTCTTTATAAATCCCTTTTTTTATCCATAAAGTATCTCCTTTTTTGGATGCAGTTATTCCTTCTTGAATTGTAGTTATGGGACAAAAATCACACACCTCTGTTCCCAGTGCAACAAGTTGAACAAGAAACAGAGAGAGTGTGAAAAACAAAACGCGGTAAATAAAAACCATATATTTTGAAGAGGTTCTTTATAGCTTATTGCAGTTCTTATTCTAAATTTAAAGATAACCAGTAGAAATAAATGCTGTTTTAAACGGCAATATAGCTTTACTCAACCTATTTTATTAATAAGAATTTACTGTTCTCATTGGCAGTTACATAATGAGATTCATCTTTAGGAAATTGAAAAACTTGATATTTTTTTAGTTTAATTAGTTGATTCTTAATA
>CAYPJC010000436.1:0-1709 GCA_964410855.1 uncultured Flavobacteriales bacterium
GATTTAAAAATGAACCTTTTAGCAATGAAATTCCAGAGAAAAAGCTGCTGGAATTGGGTGCAGCCATAATATGATGTGGCCGGTCTAGGCCTTTATGAAAAAATATACTAGAATCGTCCTGAGAGAAAAATTATCAGGAGAACTTAATGAGTGTAGCAAAAATAACAAAATCAAACAATAAAGGATTTAGCATAGAAATTAACTTTGAGTATCACGAGTCAATGCTCTGTGGAGAAGTTGAAATACAAAAAGGTTTAAATGAAGCTGGAATCATAGCGACAAGTGAAATTCTGAGTCAATTCGATAGTGACGGAGCACCGATTAAAATAGGCAATCAAACTTTTTCAAGTAAAGGACAACTAGAGAAAAATTACCAATCGCCCTACGGAGAAATTCGAATAGCAAGAAATGTTTATCAATCCACTTCAGGAGGTAAAACTTTTTGTCCCCTTGAACAAGAAGGACGAATAATTATTACATCAACACCGCGTTTTGCAAAAATGGTTTCTTCGAAATACTCGATAGGAAGTACAGAGTCGGTAAAAAAAGATTTAGCGGAAAATCACGAAAGATTAATTAATCGAAAAACACTTCAAACAATTAGCGAAGCAGTAGGAGCGGTTGCTCAGGCAAAAGAAGTCGATTGGAGCTATATGCCTGAGGCAGACGAGTTCGAAGATGAAGTTAAGATTTTATCATTTGGGCTTGATGGAACTTGCATGCAAATGCGTGAAGATGGCTGGAGGGAAGCGATGGCGGGCACTTTGACACTTTATAATAAAGATGGAGAGCGTATGCATACAAGCTATATTGCTGCAGCTCCTGAGTATGGAAAAGAATTATTTTTAAAAAAACTAACTGATTCAATCAACAAAATGAAAATAATGTTTCCAGCTGCAATGACGATTGGACTAGCAGATGGTGCAAAAGAAAATTGGAAATTCTTAAAACCTCATGTTGAACATCAAGTTATAGATTTTTATCATGTTACAGAGTATCTTGGTGCGTATTCTAAAGTTGTTTATAAAAATAACCTTGAACAAAAAAAATGGATGAAAGAAGCATGCCATAACCTAAAGAATAAAGTCGGATCAGCAGTTAAACTTTTAAAAGAAATAGAAGCTGAATCCAAGTTGAAATATAAGAAAAAAGAACTCGAAATTATTAATAAAGCATTAAGTTATTTCAAAAATAATGCAGAAAAAATGAAATATAAAAAAATGATAACAATGAATGCTCCGATTGGGTCTGGTGTAACTGAGGCCGCTTGTAAAGTTATTGTAAAAGAAAGAATGTGCAAAGCTGGGATGAGATGGAAAAATGATGGAGCACAGGTTGTTCTAAAACTTAGGTCTATGAACCAAACTGATGGTCATTGGGATTACTTTTGGAATAAAGTTGATAAATTTGGATTTGAGATGGCAGCCTAGCTACATCGAAAAGTGGCCGCACCCGCTAAAATAGCTGCCGGAATAAAGAAATTTACGCTATCGACTGTCATTGGCACCATTATATATATGGCCGGAAAGGAGTCGATCTCCCAGGTTATTGACATGCTTAAAGTAGATAGAATTAATAAACACTTCAATAAAAGTCTTAATAATCTTTATAGCTACAAACTCGTAAAAACTAGTTCTACAGGTGCTACTAAACAACAACAACTTGAGATTTCAACCAAAATACTGGATGCTGTCAATAATTTTAAATAT
>CAYPJC010000437.1:0-1691 GCA_964410855.1 uncultured Flavobacteriales bacterium
TTTAATTGTTGAGATGATTGTTTTTAACTCAGACACACTTTATTGCACGGTATCTCTGTTTTTTTTTACTACAGAAGCGTCTTCCTAAAAAAGGAATGCAGAATTAATATTAGCAGATTGCTTCGTTCCTCCACAGGCGGGCAGGCGCCCCTCCTCGCAAAGACGTCGTTGGAATAACATTCATACCTCCTCGCAATGAAGTTAACAATAAAAAAGAATTTATAAATTGTTAAGCCTTTCTTAAGGTTCAACTACTTATTTACCATTATCTTTTTAACCGCAATACCTTCAGAAGTAGTTAACTTTAAATAATAAACACCATTGGCAACAGCATTCAAATCAAATCTTTCATACTGAGTTTCATAGGTTTTTATCAAGCTTCCTTGTAAATTGATTAATTCCACTTGATTTAGGGTAATTTCTTCAGCCATTTGAATATTAAAGAATTCTCGGGCAGGGTTTGGGAACAGAACAAACTTACTTGCTAAGTTTTCTAATTCATCTACAGCGGTTAAATTACAAACATTGTAGAAATAGGAGTCCGTAGAAATAGGACTAGCCGGTGAGGAACAGGTTGCAGAGGTATCCCAAACGGTATAAAATTTTAAGAAACTGCTTCCAATTGAACCTCCATTTGGTCGAAAAATTATTAATGTGTCTTTTTGAACTGAAACGGCTGTTGAACATCCAACAAATTTTAAACCCATGGGTGTAGTGCCACAAACATCATTATAACTAAAATAGCTTAATTGGGTTACTTTAGGAATATATGAAGTATATTTTAAATAAAGGGAATCAAAGCCTAAGGTGTTGCCATAAACCTTTATGCTATCAATCTTGATTTGAGCATAAGAAAAACTTGCAAAAAAAACGAGTAAAGAAGCGGATATTAATTTTTTCATAACTTATTGTATTACAATGTTTTTATGGTCTTGAATAACACCATCGGCAACTAATACCAATGAATAATTGTTGAAACAATACCATTACTCAGAAATAATTACTTATTCACTACTATTTTTTTAACCGCAATTCCTTTAGAGCTAGTTAACTTCAAGTAATAAACCCCATTGGCAACTGAGTTCAAATCAAATCTTGCATACTTCGTTTCATAGGTTTTTATCAAGCTTCCTTGTAAGCTCATTAATTCTATTCGATTAATTATAATTTCTTCAGCTATTTGAATATTAAAAAAATCACTGGCTGGGTTTGGGTAAAGAACAAACTTACTTGCTAAGTTTTCTAATTCATCTACAGCGGTTAAGTTACACACATTGTAGAAATAGGAGTCCGTAGAAATAGGACTAGCCGGTGAAGAACAAGTTGTAGATGTATCCCAAACAGTATACAGTCGCAAAAAATTACTTGCAACTCCCCAAAAACCAAATTTTAAAATAGTATCCTTTTGAACACTAGTTAGTGTTGAACAACCCTTGAAAATTATATGGCTAATGGTTGTTCCACAAGCATCATTAAAGCTTCTATAAGTAAAGCTATTAATTTGGGGAATATACGAGCTGTATTGAATATATACCGAATCAAAGCCAGTTGAATCACCGTAAACTTTCACACTATCTATGGTAATTTGAGCTGAACAAAGGCTAGTAAAAAGACTTAATGTGATCAATAAATTTCTTTTTTTCATAACTTATTGTATTACAATGTTTTTATGGTCTTGAATAACACCATCG
>CAYPJC010000438.1:0-1675 GCA_964410855.1 uncultured Flavobacteriales bacterium
TTCACGGCTATTCCACCTTTCTGGAAAGTTTAATTTAGCTTCCATGTAAACTCTTTTTCTATTTTCTAATATTTCTTTATCTTCACTTCTGTGACGACTTGCTGGTGTCACAAATCTTATTCCACTATGAAAGTGTTCTTCATTATACCAATCTACAAACTTTAAAATCCAATTTTTAACATCACTTAGCCCTGAGAAAGTTTCAGGATAATCTGATTTGTATTTTAATGTTTTAAATAACGATTCTGAATATGGATTATCATCACTAACTCTTGGTCGACTAAATGACGGCATTACCCCTAGACGCTGAAGTGTTGCAAGCATCGTTGCTCCTTTCATTGGCCCTCCATTATCTGAATGTAGAACTAATTGATCTTTTAAAACACCTTCATTTAAACAAATTTGTTCAAAGGTTTTTGCCGAATAATCCATCGACTCACACTCAAAAATATCATAGCCAACAATCTTTCTACTAAAAACATCCATAAACAAGTATAGATAAAAGTATTCTCCGCGAACATTTGATTTTAAATAAGTAATATCCCAACTCCAGATTTGATTTGGTCCCGTTGCAACTAAAGGTGCTGGCCTTTTCTTTACTGGGGCTTTTGCACGGCCTCTGTGAGCAAGAAGTTTATTCTCTTTTAATATTTTATAAAAGCTTGATTCGCTCGCTAGATATTTTCCTTTGTCTGCAAGTTTTGGTACTATTTTCCAAGGTGATAGATCAACGTATTCTTTAGAATTTGCTGTTTCAATAATTTTTTTTTTGATATCGTCACTCAACTTGTTTGCAGGCTCTGTGAGAGGTCCATTTCTTTTATCTACTAGATCTTCTTTCCAACGATTGTGAGTCTTAAAATCAATTCCTACGTCTTCACATGCGACTTTAATTCTACATTTAGAAGAATATGCTTCAGAGATTAAATTGAGAGCCTCTTTTTTGGCTTCCACAATTACTCGTCGTCCTCGTTGGTGCCCCATATCTCGTGACTTTTTTTTAGGAGAATTACTCTTGCTGCATATTCAGCAAGAGCTTTTTCATTCCGTCTAAGATTTCGCTCCATTTGGATTTTTTCTTTCCTTAAAGTAACAAGTTCTGGATCGAGTTGTGGGCGACCACGTTTTTTTTCTTTTTTAAGGTTGATGAATTCAGCTTTAAACCCTTCAAGGTCTGATGAGTGAAGGCCATTGGATCTTAAATATTCACCAAATTCCTGCTCATCCATAGAAGCCGTTTTAATGATGGCCTCAAGCATTTGTTCCGCTGACAAGTCTTTTACGTTGCTGTTTTTTGAATTTTTCATAATCAAAGATTTAGCATACTTTTGTTTCCAATTGTATAAAGTTGAATCATGTATGCCAAATTCTTCAGCAATTTTTGATGGACCAGGAGAATCTGGAACTAATAATTTTTGAATTACTGTTTTTTTAAAGTCTTCACTAAATGTTCTTCGTTGTTTCACTTTGTTTCCAATCGCCCCCTTTGAAATCCTGATTCGCTTCGCTCACCATGATTTCAAAGGTTTATATTAAATTAAAAACTCAGGTTCCAACTTTCCTAACATAGGGGGCTACTTAATTTACCAATAATGAATAGCAAGAATGAGGTTGATTCTAAGGCTGCAAAAATCGTACTAGATGCAATCAAACTAATTGATTCAAAGATTAGTCT
>CAYPJC010000439.1:0-1657 GCA_964410855.1 uncultured Flavobacteriales bacterium
TAAATTGGATATTTCATATAGCCGTCTTCTTTATCCATCGCAACTTTAGAAATTAGGTAGTGTCCATTAAAGTGTGTCTGCATCATCTCAAGTAATGCATTTGAAATTAGCTCATATTCCTATTTAATTTCTCGTCAAATTTAAAATTATAAATTGGATATTTCATATAGCCGTCTTCTTTATCCATCGCAACTTTAGAAATTAAAGTTAATGCCGACCCAAAACTTGGCATTGAATTCCGTATTTTAAAGGTTCTTCTAAACTCTTTATTAAGTCTTTCTATCCAGTTTGTAGTATAAATCATTCTCCTAATTTTTGGATGATAGTTTAGATAAGTAAAATAAAGCTCATTCATTTCATTATCAGCTAATTTACCAATATGCCTATATTGTTTGTTCCACTTTTTAGAGAAGTCAGACAATCTACTAAATGCATTTCCTACGGTATCGTTTGGTAGATCTAAATCAAACACTTCAAGTAGATCAGAGGCAACTTCCTGTTTATGTTTAGAAGCCGTCTTATTAAGAATTTGTCGTTTTAGATGAACTACGCATTTTTGATGAGCAACTCCCTTATAAACTAAAGAAACAACACTGTCCAAGCCTGGTAAGTTGTCAGATACAACCAAACCTATCTTTTGAAGACCTCTTTTTTTTAGATTCTCTAGAACTTCTTTCCATCCTGAAGCTGACTCTGATGGGATATTTACTATTGCAATAACTTCTCTGGTGTAATCTTCTTTGACTCCCATTATCACATAAAATGCTTCTGAACTTACAGTTTCTCTTCGTATTTTTAAATGAATAGCATCAATAAATACAGCTAAATAATAATCATCTAAAGGTCTTTCTCGCCAAGACTCCATTTGCTCAGAAAACTTCGAAGTAATATTTGATATGGCACTAGAAGAATAATGTTTACCATAGATTTTCTTCATTATAGAGCCTATTTGGGAGGTTGTTAATCCATTCCCATAAAGCTCAAAAGACAAGTCCTCTAATTGTTGTTTTTGGTCTCGTATTAAGGCAAGAACCATTGGTTGAAACAGTCCTAAACGATCCCTTGGGATATTTAGCTCTATCTGTTTCCCTAAACCAACTGCAAATGCTTTACGATAGCCATTCCCTTTATTTTCAGGTTCGTTAGTTAAATAATTACTCCTTTCTGAAAGCATTAATCCATTCAAGGTCATTTCTAAAATAGATGTCAACCCTTCTTCTTGGTCTAAGAATTTGTTTATACTATCCTGTAATTGTACTTTTGTTAATTCAATCATCTCTATTTTTATTTTTAAAGTTTTCCAACTCCAAATTTATTAATTGAGATGATTGTTTTTTAATTTAGACACACTTTTTTGGACGGTATCGTCAAGAGAAGGATGATGAGATTTCTGGGGAGGGTAATTCATATACAGCACAGTTCTGGCAATATTCTCCTCGTATAGGAAGAAGATGGAATGTTGACCCAGTTGTAAAGACTCATGAGTCACCTTATGCTGCATTTGCAAATAATCCGATTTGGTTTAGAGATTTGAATGGAGCTGATACTTCATTGGACCAAAAATCAAGAGATTTAATTTTAGATATGATTGACCCCAATAGTAAGAACTACAATGCCGATTATGCTGCAGATTTCCAAAGATTGGTGGATGACAAGA
>CAYPJC010000440.1:0-1638 GCA_964410855.1 uncultured Flavobacteriales bacterium
AGGGGTTACTACTGAATCAGAGACAGACATTAGTACACTAGGAATTGGGTTAAGACCTGGATTCGATTATTTTGTTGGAGACAAGTGGGCACTTGAGTTCAATTGGGGATTTTTGGGATATGGTTCCAGGACTGAAACAGATCCTGCCGCAAATGGTGGTTCAGAAGTAGAGCGTAAATCTTCAGATTTCGGTGTTGACTTTGATTTTACTCAGATTGGAGTTGGTGCCCGTTGGTATTTCTAGTCTAAATTAAAATAATAACAAAAAAAATCCTTCGTCTCAAACGAAGGATTTTTTTTGTTACTATTTTAACTATTCAAAATCCTACTTTTGCGCTCATGGCAAATCAAGAAGAAAATCTTAAGAATATAATTGCCCACGCTAAAGAGTATGGCTTTGTTTTTCCATCTTCAGAAATATATGATGGACTTAGTGCAGCTTATGATTATGGTCCGTTAGGGGTTGAGTTGAAAAACAATTTGAAACAGTATTGGTGGAAGTCAATGGTTCAAATGAATGAAAATATAGTTGGTTTGGATGCTTCAATTTTTATGCATCCTAGCACATGGAAAGCCTCAGGTCACACCGATGCCTTCAACGACCCAATGATTGATAACAAAGACTCTAAAAAGCGTTATAGGGCAGATGTTTTAATAGAGGATTGGGTAGCGAAAATTGAAACTAAGATTAATAAGGAAGTAGGCAAAGCAGAAAAACGATTTGGAGAATCGTTTGATGAGCAACAATTTAAAGCAACCAATCCAAGAGTTTTAGCCAATCAAGAAAAAATTGATAGCGCTGAAAGTCGGTTTAAGACTGCTATGGATGCCGAAGATTTGACTGCAGTTAGACAACTAATTATTGATTTAGATATAGCAGATCCTGTAAGTGGTTCAAGAAATTGGACAGAAGTTAGGCAGTTTAACCTCATGTTTAGCACTGAAATGGGCTCAACTGCTGATGGTGCAAGCACTATTTATTTGCGCCCTGAAACGGCTCAAGGAATTTTTGTAAATTTTTTGAATGTTCAGAAAACAGCTCGAATGAAGATACCATTCGGGATTGCCCAAATCGGAAAAGCCTTTCGAAATGAAATAATTGCAAGGCAATTCATTTTTCGAATGCGTGAATTTGAGCAAATGGAATTGCAATTTTTTGTTAAACCAGGCGATGAGTTGAAATGGTATGAGCACTGGAAAGAGGCAAGATTAAAGTGGCATTTGGCTTTGGGAATAAGTCAAGAGAAGTATCGTTTTCACGATCACCTAAAATTAGCGCACTATGCAAATGCAGCTACTGATATTGAATATGATTTCCCTTTTGGATTTAAAGAACTTGAAGGAATTCACTCTCGAACCGATTTTGACTTGAAACAACATGAAGAACATTCAGGAAAAAAGCTAAAGTACTTTGATCCAGAAATTAATGAAAGCTATGTTCCTTATGTTATTGAAACATCAATTGGACTAGACAGAATGTTTTTAGCAATAATTTCGAATGCACTAAAAGAAGAAAAATTAGAGGATGGTAGCTCCCGAATGCTCATGAAAATTCCAGCCTTTTTGGCGCCTATTAAAGCAGCCATTTTACCATTAACTAAAAAGGATGGGTTACCAGAAAAAGCGAGGGAAATTTTA
>CAYPJC010000441.1:0-1623 GCA_964410855.1 uncultured Flavobacteriales bacterium
AAATAAACACAGCAGTTCTTAAATGCTGTGCTATAAGAATCGTCATGTTCTACTAATGAAATGATTAATAAACTTGCGCTATCAATTTTTCCGGCAAGGCTTATTATTTTGTTAGGGATTTTGTGATTAATTTCTTGGTCAACATCCCAATTTTCCATCTCATAATCATTTAAATCAATCCATTCAATCTTTGATTCTTCAAATAAAGAAGCTACATGTAAAGCAAGTGTCTCACTAATTGACTTATTACTATTGCTTACTGCAAAAGCTAAAATTTTCATGTTTTACTCAATAATACATTCTCTTCAAATTGCAATTTCCGTATCCTTATTGTTCTAAATGAATAGAAAACCAAAAGACATAGAGCTATAAGCAGAGCAATTGTACCAACTAATAGTGTAATATAGGATACGGTAGTAAAATCTGAAGTTAATGCGCCCACAATCCCCGATAACACATAAGCTCCTGCAGCAAAATATAAGAGCGTGGAAGAATAAGTTAAGCGTTGAATTTGCTTTATTTTCATGTCCGCAATTTTATGCTAAAAATCTGTGCATTTGGCAGAAAGCAAATCCCCAACCTCCATGCTTAGTGTCATCATTTGACTCGTGGTAGATAAGATGAGCATTCCTAAACCAGGAAGAATTGTAATAGGTACATACCATTCCATAATTAATTGAATTATTGTTTAACCCGCATCATGCATTAGAAAATTTATTACGTCTTGAAACTGCTTCAAAATATACCGTTCCAATACTTTTTATAGTTTAACCATAGCGGTGCTATGCTGAAACTACGGAAAAGTCATATTTTATTGTAGTTTCAACCCTCATTACAAAGTTTTAATGCATAATGCGGGTTTAATTAAATCACCTTATCACAAGTAGTACAAATCAATTTATTTTCGTGCTTATGAGTAGTTCTCACATGCTCGTCTACTATTTTACTTATGAAGCTTTCATAAATTTCTTTACCAGGAATTAGGTGTTTATCTTTTACTATTTCATAGTAATGCCCATCCCATTCATTAAACCCCCAACAAGTTGGACACATTCCTGTAGGTGCTGATTCGGATTTTTCTTCTTTCTTAGAAAAGTAGGCTTTAATGTTATCAATTATTGCAATCATCTGCTTCAAAATTAGCTTGTTAGTTCTTTTAATTTTACCTTGAGTCCATTTTCAGTAATCAATCCTGAAACTCTTTCCATAGATTCAATGTCTTTTATTAAAATTAATGTTGGGACTTTGGTTATTCCAAATTGTTGGGCTAGTCTCACATTTTGATCTGCTTTAGTCTTTAAAAATACTACCTGTTCTTTATATTCAAAGTTTAACCTTTCTAATACAAACATTAATGATTTACATGGATTACATGAATCAGTATAAAAATCCAGTATTATAGGCTTGTCTTGTTTTAGATAAGCTTCAAATTCCAATGGGTTTTGAATTTCTATCATTTCATTTTAACTTATTAGCATACATTAATCGAAGTTTAGCAATCTTAGGGTCAATTACAACTCTACAATAACCTGCTTCTTCATTTTCATTGTAATAATTTTGATGTCCATCTTCGGCAACGTAAAACTTTAAAGCTTCAGACAGCTCTGTAACAACAGGATCAGA
>CAYPJC010000442.1:0-1620 GCA_964410855.1 uncultured Flavobacteriales bacterium
GCATTTTTCTGCATCACAAACCATGAAATATACCTCTGCCGTTAGCGTAAAAGCGTTGGCTGATGTTCGTTTTATTTCTTGAATAAAAGTGACCTCTTTTTCAAAATAACTCAACTCCATATCAAAGTTGGGGTCGTACTCCACTTTTGGTTTAGGCTCTTGTACTTTGCCCTTTAAGCTATATTTTTCAGATTCCGGAAAAGTAAATTCGGTAGCTATTGGCCCATCGTCGCTAGGTAAATGTTGAGAATAAAGATGCCAACCTTTATCAATTTTCGCATGAACTTGTAGCTCTACAGTCCCATTTTCTAAATCATTTATTTCGATTTCCCAGCTTACAGGATTAAAGATTTGAGCTTGTGAAATTAGCGCAACAAATACAAGGCTAAGGAATAAAAAAAGACGACGCATAAATAAGAAATTTAGAACTGGAACTACCAAAAGTAAGATTTCTCAATTCGAATCCTATCATTTCAATTATCAAATAACTTACTTCCCCTATGAATTAATTCATTTAAAATTTAAGCACAAATAAATCGCTTAGCTAAATTCAGTGATATCTTCATTTTCCGCTAAGTTGAACTATTTTTTTTACCAGCTATAAATAGATACAGAAATGGGATATCAATGGCGGCCACAAGCACCTTAAATATAAACCCACTAAAGATGCAATAAACAAAGCAGTTAAAATATAGCTAGCTGGAGTGCCTGTTTTTTTTGATGTGGTTTTGCTTTATCCACTTAAATATAACTAGCCATTTGACTGTGTTATTAGAAACACTTCATTCGTTTCAGCGTCAATTTTATAACGATCGTCAATGCGGTAATTAAGCAAATAAATAATATTATTATTTGAACAGATAACATAAGCTAAATCTTTCAAATGAAGCGGAACCTTCTCATCTATTAATATATCACTTATTTTCTTTTTCCCCTTCATTCCTAAGGGAATCATCCAGTCGCCTTCTTTCCATCTTCGCAGCTCTAATGGAAAATCCACCTTTTCAAAATCAAATGCTTCTGTATTTTTATCATTCTCAAACTTAAATTCGGCCCTCGGAATTCTTTTAAAACTAAGCTTCTTTGGATATTTTAATTCAGATTGATCTCGCTTAATAACTGCAACAACAGCATTTTGTCGCAATTCTAATCGCTTTATAAATACAAAATCTCGATCTAAGATTAATTGATACTCTTTACTATTGAATTGTTTGCCAACCTGTTTTTCTTGAATGCAGATGAACATATTATGCAATTGATCTTCGGTAAAACCATAGGGCGAAAGCAGAAAATACAAACCTTCTTCGCTATGTTTTAAGGCTAGTATCTGCTGAATCGAAAGTTTATTTCCCTTCATTTGTTCTGCTAAATCAGCAGTTTCATTTAACAAAAAATCATTTAAAAGCTCCTCTGTTTTTTGCAACCTGTAAAAAGTATGCTGCATACTCTTTAATATATCAGGCTTGTGTTGTTCCCATCTTGCAATAATCTCATGTCTGAACCAATTCCGTTCATATTTTAAACTTGAATTACTACTATCCTCTCTGTATTCAAGTTTATTTTTTGTTGCATAGGCACTAATTTGCTCTTTGGAGTAATCTAATAAAGGGCGGATAATAT
>CAYPJC010000443.1:0-1598 GCA_964410855.1 uncultured Flavobacteriales bacterium
CTAAAATCTAAAATGACAAGCTGCTATTTTCCTTTATTTAGAAGATGGCAAGCTGTGAGGGGATTCTTTCTTAAAAGAAGCTCAACTAAATTCTACGCAAAATAGATTGCAATAAAAAAGTCCCAAGCGGAACATCTGGGATTTGAGCTTAATTTGTTTCAACTAATTTCCCTAAACTGTATTTTTCGATTTTGTCTAAAGTTCCTTTTGGGGTGTAAAACATCCATTCCCCATCAGGAATTAGATTATCTAATGTAAAACCCTGTATTCCACTTCGAATATCGCCAATTGTATCTACAATTCTTATATCACGTTCCTTTTGGGTTGGAATGAAGGACTTTATTGATTTAATTTTGGAGTCTGTGTAAAACTCATATTTATATTCTCGTCCTGTTGATTTTTGAGCATATAAAAACATTTCAATTTTACCATTATTACTCCATATTTCAATTTTGCTTGTGCCATTATTTAATTTGGTTATTCTTGATTTTGAAGTATCAAAACTTTTACGAGAATAAATACTATCCACTTGGTTTAAACCATATTTTACTTCTCCGACATAGTTTAATTCTTCTTGCATCGTATTGGTTGTGCATGACATGAACATAAGAAAGGATAAACAAAAAGCTAATTTCATTATTATTGTGTTCGAGTAGTTTCTATTCTTCTGTTTTGAGCTTTACCTTCTTGTGTACTATTATCTGAAACGGGAACACTTTCTCCTTGAAATGTTGTTGTTATCCTTCCACTTGAAATACCTTTATCAATTAAATAATTCATCGAAGCATTCGCTCTATTTTGAGACAAATTCATATTGTCTTCTGCTGAACCATCTCCATCGGTATGACCTTCTAAATTAAATTTCGAATCAGGTATCAAAGTCATTATTACGAACAGCTTATCTAATTCACTTTTTCCTGCATCATCAAGCTCTGAACTACCTGACTTAAACGTAACCTTTGACGGGTCAGGAGATTTAATGTTTAGCAAATAGGCATTGTCACCCATGAAATTTTTAAAATGCTCCGTTCCTTGAAAGTTGTCTATTGCAGCTAAACCCCCATCAAACATTGACTGCTCATCTTTCTTGAATTGCTTTTCCCATGAGCCTGATTTTAGAAGTCTATCTCCATTATAAGGGTTTTTAAAACGATTAAGTAAAAATTCTTCAGTATAATCTCCTGCAGGAAGTGTTAAATAGACAATCTCTTTACTTTTCTTATCTACTTTCCAAGCATCAGGAAGCTTTAAAATTTGGGTTGTTTGAGTTTGGTCATTCTTTGTCCAATGAACCACTACATATTCTTCCAATCCATCAAGGTCAATTGCCATAATCGGTGTATTTCCTGCAAATTGATAAGGTGTGTACCATGGATAAGATTTAAATAATGGGTCAACTGATAGAAATTTCCCAAGCCTTGGATTGTAAATTCTAAACCCATAATTGTACATATTACCTGAGCCACTTACTTCATCATCTTTCTCTTTACCGTTAAACCCATACCTGTAGCTATCTCCACTAGTAAATGAGCGTCCGGGCATTTGCATGCCAAAAGGGTAATAATCTTGTATGCTTTGCACCATGGGTTGGTAATACT
>CAYPJC010000444.1:0-1584 GCA_964410855.1 uncultured Flavobacteriales bacterium
AGTTTCTCTTACAACAAGTGCCTTCTCAGGATCAAGGCTTATTAAATCCTTTTCTCGAACAAATGATTCTAACAAAGGAATTTGTTTTTTTATAGCAGCAATTAGTGAGTCACGATGAACGTGCTGTTTTGAAACCTCATTTATTACCATCGAGATTTGACTCAATCGATTACCAGGCTTTTCTTGATCACCAAAATATTTTTCCCAAAGCATCCCAGAAAGTTTAAAAAGGTTCTCGTGTAATTTTTCCTTTTCTTCGATCGCAGCCTTAAATATTTGCTCCGAAGTAAATTCTGATTGAATTTGAAACTGGAACTTCTTTTCATATAAAGTCTTCCCTATTCTATAGCTCTCATCATTTTTATTGAATTTATTCAACACGTCATTTTCCAAATAAACTCTAAACTCTTCAATTATTTCGATGGATTGTTCAGCCTTTTTTTTAATTCTTGAAATAGTTTGTTTGTCCAAACTTGAAGCATCTAATGAATCAATAATGTTTTTTAAAAAAATTGATTTTGATCCTTCTAACTGATTTATAGCTAATTCGGTGTGAATTTTGGTTGGGTTTTTTAAATTTCCCTTTGCTTGATTATAATAATCAGCTACATAATCCAATTTTTTATCAATATTCAGTAATCGTTCATCCAAACTATTTTCTTTATAGTTTAAGACTTGAAAGAAAGCGCCACCAAGGTTATAATTTGATGGATTCCACTCATTTTCCTTTAATTCATTAATGTAAAAAGGAAGTGACTCTAAGTAGTTTTCTATTAGCGAATAATCTATTTGGTCTGTTATTTCTAAGGATTCAAAATCAAATCCATCAAGCTTTTCGAGGTATTTTTTAGAAAAATATAAACGCCTTTTTTCGTATAATTTGTTTGGAATAGGCAAAATTGAATCATATTTATGATATCCTTCATAGGAGGCCCAAATGGGGTTTAATTCCCATAAATTCTCAATAAATAAAACTTTAAATTCTTCGAAATTCGTTTCTTCTCATCCGAAATTTTTTTCTTTTCAGTTGAAATTTCCTTTTGGTTACAAGAAAAAAGAACTGTTAAAAGCAAAAGCTTGAGTATATTTTTCATTGAATTTAATTTTCGTAAAAATAAGTGAATTAAGAATACACATGTAGGCTTGGAGATGTAATATTATTTTTTTCGAATAAGCATAATTCTTAAGTTTGGACGCTTATTCACTATTCAAAAAGGTTTTTATGAAGTATTCCATCTTATTGGTTGCCATTATTTGTTTCATTTCATGCAATGATTCCGAAAAAACGTCAAATGCAAATGCAGCCGTAGAGAGAAAAGAAATAAAGCTAAAACCCTACCCAAATGTCAAAGAAGATAGCATATCAGATAATTACTATGGAGTCGAAGTACTAGATCCTTATAGATGGCTTGAAAATGATACTTCTGCAGAAACAATTAAATGGGTGAAATCTCAAAACGACATCACTTTCGACTATTTAAGCCAAATTCCTTATCGTGATTCACTTCGAGCTCGAATGACCGAATTATCGAACTATGAAAAAATAAGCACCCCATTTAAAAAGGGCAATTTTTATTTCACTTA
>CAYPJC010000445.1:0-1567 GCA_964410855.1 uncultured Flavobacteriales bacterium
AGAATAATCCACAAATGTTTTCTTTTTCACAAACAATGAAGGGGTTATTCGTTGGAAATATTTCTTACTACCTTGCGAAATAACGATGCAGGATATATCGGCATAATCATCATTAACTATTTGGTTAAGACTGGCTGAACTAAAATCAGCTTTGCACGGATCAATAAAGTAGTCCTTTCCAGAAAAGCTGTTAATTTGAAACCATTGATCATCGTCTGGTTTTTGGCTGGGTGCAAAATCAATGGCTTCAATTGAAGACAAATCAAAATCAGTCAACACATTGTCATCTTGATTCAGTATCGTTTTGTATTCGGATTTTATTTTTGCTAGGATTTCAGCCATATTGTTATATCTCTATAAACGTATAATCGTTAATCCGCCGAACAGACATAGCTTCAAACGATTGAGGATTTTTTAATTTCTTTCTGCTTATCAACATCACTTTGACATGTTCGCCCGTATGAACATAATAAAAGTTAAATCCAAATACCAAAAAGATTGGATTGAAATAAGAGACTCTTGAAACAAAAGTAAAAAGTATCGTCATTCCAAAAACAATCCAAAAAGTTGCCAATCCTTTGATGCTCAATGCCACAAAGAAAAAAGCCAAATAATTGGCTAAAAAATCATTATTGGATGTTTCTATGGAAATAGTTTTATTGATGGTTGACTTTGATAAAAGCTTGCAGATCCCAAGTGAAATTAAAGTCAATAGGAAAGGAACGGTTACATAAACAGCATAGGTAACCCACGCATAATCGCCTAATTGTATTTTGTATGGATTTATTTCATTTTGAACCAGAAAGATAATGAGAAAAAACGAAACTGAACTAAAGGTCATAAATAAGCGGAGGATAAAATTCATATTGCTTGCCTTTCTGTTGGTTCGGCAAGAGAATTTTCTATTACCCCACGCATTAAAACAGGGCAAAGTGGTTTGATGCTGGCTTTTAATTGGTTGTTTATTCTTTTGCGAGTTTCTAAGGTGTGGTAAATGGTGACTATGGCCTCTTGGGTTTTTATGTTGGGAACAGGAATTTTAATATCACAAAATCTACTCCATTCTAAACCACCTCTCACACTTGAATCACAGTAGTACCAAGTCATTCTGTCAAACTCGGAACGACAAAACCAGAGCATTAAAAATTCACTCAAAAGCACATCATTATTTTTCACTTTAAAACATTTATAAGCAGGTGATACAATAGACTTTTCATCGAATTGATAAAGGGCAACTGGTAAAATTTCATCCCGCCCAACGTGCATAATGTTTGTTGCAAATACTCCTCTCTCAATCACCCTATAATTAAGTAAACTATTTGAGAAGGTATAAACTCTTTTTTTATATTAATTCCTAAAAGCTCTTTTACTTTGCCATTAGTATTTTTAATATCAACAGAATCTATCAATTCTCCTAATGATTGTTGATTCTCAATGTTTTTTAAAGTGTCCATATAACTATCACAAATCAACTGCAAATCGCCCAAGCTGTTTTCATATACTTTTTGATTGCTGAGCAAGCCTTTGTAAAGGGCTACATATTTTTTTTGCTCGTCAATATCAATAT
>CAYPJC010000446.1:0-1560 GCA_964410855.1 uncultured Flavobacteriales bacterium
GTTAAAGATACGTGTAATTATCTGATTAACAATGATTTAAATTTTAGAAGTCCCCTATAGTTCTGTTAAATACTTATACCCAATAGCAGTTGCTATTGCAATACCAAAACTTAATAATGTTCCTATTAAAATATATTCGGTTAAATTTCTACCCTTAGCTTTGGATAAATCACCAAATCTGAATACAGATTTTGCTGCTAGAAGGAAACCAATCCCCTCCCAATAATCTAGAATTATAAAGGAAAAAATAAACAACCTTTCTAGCATTCCAATATACTTCCCAGCTTGGTTTGGGGATTCATCATCTATTTTCCACTTAGAAATAAGTATTTTAATTATAACAGAGGAAACATAAGTCGTTATTAGAATAAATGTTATTAAAAGTAACGACTCAATACTGTAAATAGAGGTCATATCTATTTTAAAAGGAAAGTAATAATGAACTACGCCTAAGATTACAATAAAATGAAGAATTTGGTCTGCGAAAAATAGTATGCGTGAATTTATTTTTTCATCCAAATTCAATTTTATGAGGTCAATGATATAATGTAAAATTATTATAATGACAATGCCTTTCCAGTATTGAAAGTTGAATTGTAATGTGATTAATAATAAAATTAGATGAATTAATAGATGCCAATATAAATATGGTGATTTATGTTTTTTTTCTTTTTTAGCATCAATCCATTTATCAGGTTGAAATAAAAAATCACCTGCTAAATGAGCTAGAATAAATTTTATGGCTAGTGTTAGCATTTATTTTTAATTTTTTGCTGATAATAGTGGAGTAGTTTCTGAATCTCATCAAACCCACCTCTTTTTAAACTAGTACTTATATTGCTTTGTTTTTTATTAAGCAAAATAGCTAATTCTTTTTGATTGATATGCTCAGACTCTATTGCTGTTTTGATTATTAAGGAAGAGGTTGGAGTCCAGCTGTCCATAGTAAGGGTTGCTAGGTCAAACATTAAGTTCATTGTTTGATTGAAATCTTTCCATATGGTTTGAATGGTAAGAGTTTGTTTCTTTAGTTTCTCAAAAGATTCTCCAGAATAGATAAAAGCACTTCCATTTGATTCAGTTATTTTTTCTGATTCGTACGTTTTTTCTCCAATTCCAATTGCTAACCTAACATCTAATGACTTAAACTGTTTGACAGTTGACTTGATTAGGATTGCTACTTTTAATGCCTCATTAGGTAATACTTCTATTTGAAAGCTATCACCTCTATATATTTCCCAATTTTTTGGTTCTGAACCATAGTTATTAAAAACCGTTTTTAATTCGGGCATCCATTTTTGTACATCAACATTTCGAGAATTGATAATGTCTCCAGTTATGATTGCAACCATAAATTTTATTTTTTTTAAATATATATGCTTTTTTGCATATAATCAAATATATATCTGATTTTGCATATAATTTAACATATATTCCTTTTAGCATATATTTTGAATGTTCGTTAAGATACATGGGTTAGACAGTCTGACGGTTGGTTATGAAACGTGTCCCGAAGGGCATGTTTTGACTTAACCTGATTAGCATTTCTTTATTTCTAAT
>CAYPJC010000447.1:0-1557 GCA_964410855.1 uncultured Flavobacteriales bacterium
ATCGAGTACAATTCTTTTTATTCCAGAAGGATTTTTTGGAACGTAGATTGGGCATCTAATCACCTTTACACTTCCTCCTGAATCGTATTTGGTTCGTTCTACTTTATACCAAAATCGGTTTTTCCGATATGGTTCTTGAACAGACCAGTATGGATAGTATGGATAAGTGGTAATAACGGTACAAGTGCATCCTTTTTTGGCCATCCACTCCACCATTTCACCGCTGTATTTACCAATAACAGTGGGTTCCGGTGCGTAATTATACACTATGAGCAACATTCGTTTGTTCACTATGTATCCGATTGGGTTTGTTGCTCTCTTCTGGCCATAACTTCACGGTAGGACTTTTTAAATAAAATTTCAATGAAACCAGACCCTATACATTCCATAGACCATTTAAAAGAATGTAAATCTCTTTTTTTCAACGATTTTTTAAATGCTTTCATGGCTACTTTAAAATCTCTTAATGGTTTGTGGCGATTGTAGTAATAATAAATTGCTTCTTCAATTTTTCTTGTGATTTCAGGATTATCAGATTGATACAAATCCCATTTATCTCTGAAAACATGATGGGTACTTATATATGACTTGTTATGTGCCAAATTGCTGGTATGCCTTCTTTTTCGATAGAGGTATTCTGGAAGATAATGCACTTCAGCCAATAAACTCATTTGGCAAAACATGTCGGTATCTTCTTGTGACTTAAGCAGGTAACCACCTGTTTGAACAAACACAGATCGGCGATAAACACCATATGGTCCAACTGCTGTACTTGCAAAAAATGAGACGAATGGTGTATTGAATTCTGACAAAGGAATATCATGCGGGAAACCAAATAATGCAGGGGCAAAACGACTTCGGTGCCCTTTGCCACAATCATTGCTATCGTAATCCATCTCATCAAACTGGCAAGCTGCTAAACCGACTTTTGGATGCGCATCCAAATATTTGGTCAATCGCTCCATAAAAAGTGGTTTTAAAACATCATCTCCATCCAAAAAATGAATGTATTCAATATCTTCATTTAATTTCGAAAAGCCCAAATTACGACCGGCAGCAGGTCCCTCATTGGTTTTTTTAACAGCTGTAAACCTACCGTCTCCTTCAATATTTTTCTGGATGACTTCAAATGTAGCATCCGTGCTTCCATTGTCAATCATTACACAAATCCAATCGGATAATGTCTGATTTCTAATAGAATCCATGGCTTCTACTACATGGTTTTCGTTATTGTATGTTAAGATTACAAAAGCAGCTTTCATCAGTCTAGAATAATTTCTTCGTGTTAATGTTGCTTGGTAGGCAACTCCTTTAATCGACAATAAATTTGCGTAAAATATGACATTTTTAGTATTGCAAATACAAATCCCCTTGCGCCGTCTCTGAATCCACCCATAAAAACAAAACTACCAAAGAAAAAAATTGGCCCAATCAACGCTGTACGCAGAAATCGGTATTTTATTTTTTGTTTCCAAGTCCATTGCGCTTTTGTTTCTGCATGTCCATCAATTTTTGAAAAACGCGCTGCTTCCCATGCGGCATACTCATTATGCTTAT
>CAYPJC010000448.1:0-1550 GCA_964410855.1 uncultured Flavobacteriales bacterium
GTCGGGCTCATAACCCGAAGGTCATAGGTTCGAGTCCTGTCCCCGCTACCTAGAAAAGGTTGTTTATTTATTTAAACAACCTTTTTTTTTACCTAAATATTTAAACAATGTATACTATCTATGTTCTTCACTCATCTACTCATGATAAAATTTATATTGGAATAACAACTGATTTAGAGGACCGTTTTAAGTCTCATAATGAACTTGCAACGAAAGGTTTTACTGTTAAATTTAGACCTTTGGAATGTCTACTATTGATGTGACGATATTTATAAGTCCATAAGTTATAAATTTGAATATGGAAAAGAAACATTATGAGAATGATTTTAAAGTAATGCTAGTAGAATTACTAGAATCAGGAAGGACAGCCAAAGAGCTTAGTGAAGAATACAACATCAATAGCGGAATAATTAGACGCTGGAAGCGAGAGTTTAAAGCTAAATCAGGAGATTTCACCAAGAAGCGAGAATTGTCTAGTGAAGAGATAGAGTTGAAAGCACTAAAGAAGGAGTTACGAAATGTGACAATGGAACGTGATATCTTAAAAAAGGCAGTGAGCATCTTCTCCAAGAGCGACCAATGAGATATAACTTCATTTTAAGAAATGAAGATAATTATCCGGTTGAGAAGATGTGTAAATACATGAGGGTTAGCAAAAATGCTTACTATCATTGGGTAAGACTAAAAGATATACTTGTTTTAGAATCCCCGAAAATGAAGTTAGAAGAAAGAATTAGATTAATTTTTGAAGAAAGTAGACAGATATATGGTAGTTGCCGAATTCAAAAAAAACTTGAAAGAGAAGGTTTAGTTTATTCTCGTTCATACATAGGATTATTGATGAAGCAAATGGGATTAAAAAGTATTTTAAGAAAGAAGTATGTTGTGACCACAGACTCAAATCATTCCTTTTCGATAGCAAAGAATGAATTGAATAGAGATTTTACTAGCCTGAAATTAGGTGAAAAATGGGTGTCTGATATTACTTATATCCGTGTAAATGATGATTGGAATTATTTAACAACAATAATTGATTTAGCAGACAGAAAAATTGTAGGTTGGTCTTTAAGTGAAGATATGACAACAGAAAACACAATAATGAAGACCTGGATTGCTGCCAGAAGAAATAGAGCTATTATTGATGGATTTATTTTTCATTCGGATAGAGGTGTTCAATATGCTTCTAACAAAATGACCATGCTATTTTCTTTCAATAGAAAAATAACTCAAAGCATGAGTAGGAAGGGTAACTGTTGGGACAATGCAGTTGCAGAAAGCTTCTTTAAAACAATCAAACACGAATGGTTGAACAGGTTTAAATTCACTTCATATCAGCAATTATACGATAGCATTGAAAATTATATTACATGGTACAACAGTGAAAGATTACATTCTTCTTTAGGATATCTTTCTCCTTTAGAAATGGAAGTGAAATTAAGAGGTTTTAATAAAATAGCGGCTTAATAAAAATAGTCACAAATTTATTAGGTAGTCCATACCTTCCCAAGTATTCAATTACGGATTTTGGTCCCAAGAAAGGTTGCTTGGCA
>CAYPJC010000449.1:0-1547 GCA_964410855.1 uncultured Flavobacteriales bacterium
GTTGATAGTGTAACCGTAAAAATTAAACCAAGACCAGGACTCGACTTTACCTTTATTAATTCTCCACGCTGTTCGGGTGCTGTATTAGAAATAGAAAACAACACTACTTCTTCAGAGCGTTATGAATGGTGGTTAAATGGTGGATTTGCTAGTTCTGAAAAGGAGCCAAAATTTGAAATTGACAATAAAATAGAAAATGTTATTGAACTAGTAGGTTTCAATGGTATCTGTTCTGATACGCTAAGAAAAATTGTTCCGGCTGCTAGTTTTATGGAATTATTACAACTAAAGGATGCAAATGTCTTTACACCAAATGGAGATGGGATGAATGATCTATTTGATCCTGGGTTTGAAGGAGAATTTATCGGTTGTGTAGGATTTGTAATCTATGATAGATGGGGTAAAAAAGTATTTAACTCTAATATTGGCCAATATGGATGGGATGGCAGAACTTTAGAAGGCAAGATTTCTAAGGTTGGAGTATATTTCTATATCATAGAAATAGCAGGTGAAGAAATTAAAGGGTCTGTTTATTTAAGTAGATAGGGCTTGCTAAAAAGCGCTTAATCTGCTATTGTTTAGCGCGTTACGAATGTATTTATCGGCATAAGTGAAGGTAGCGGGTTTTAGTACAAAAAACACTCCTATCATTGCATTTACAAGCCAGAATGGTACGATAGATTAGCTAGCCAGAAGCACATTATATTTTCCATTTGCTTCAGTTCGAGGTGTATTTACACATCTTCACTTTGCAAATAAAAAACCTAACGCACTTCTGACTTTTTCAGCAAGCCCTAGATAAGCTATTAATTTAAGCTTATAACTTCAAATTCAGTGCGTCTATTTTTTGCTCTTCCTTTATCTGTTGAGTTGTCATCTACAGGCTTTTCTTCGCCGTAACCGACCCATTTTAACCGATTTGATTCAATGTCTTTGTTGGTGAGGTATTCGTAAACAGTTTTAGCTCTATTTTGAGAAAGCGTCTTGTTTGATTGGTCATTTCCAATATTATCAGTGTGCCCGCTTATCTCAATCTTAATATTCTGGTTAGTGTTCAGAAAGGCGACTAATTTATTTAATTCAGTTTTTGAGCTTGGCTTAAGGTCGTATTTACCAGTCTCAAAAAAGATATTCTTTAAAATAATGCGTTGTCCAATTTCTATTGGTTGTAAAGGAACATTTTTCTTAACGGGTTTGATTGAAGTGTTTGACTTCAAAGAGAAGTTATCAGAGTAGAAAATATAACCATCCTTAGAAGCATTTAAGGCATAATCCTTTCCAACAGGAAGGCTAACTAAGAATTCTCCAGTTTTACTATTGGAATAAGATTCGATTACTAATTCGCCATTTGATAGGTCAATCAATTCGAATTTTGCAGCAAGTGGTTTTCTTGTAATTGAATCATAAATGTTTCCAGCAAAATAGCTTACTTTATCTGGAGCAAATTGTGCTGGTAATTCAAAACTATATAAGTCTAATTCACCAAATCCTTTTTCGCGATCTGATGCAAAGTATGCTGTAATTCCGTCAGCCGAAACTAACAGGCT
>CAYPJC010000450.1:0-1547 GCA_964410855.1 uncultured Flavobacteriales bacterium
AAAAGTAAATACATTTAGATATTAAACAATCTTTTTAGTTTGCTCTTTATAGATTTATTTGGATCGAATTTAGGAAGTCGAGAATGACCTCTCATGATTTTCCTTTCTCCTTCCGAAACATTGCCAGCCTTATGAAATGTTTCAGAAGTAAAGATAATTAAGGTTCCTGCTTTTCCTACAATGGGAATAATATCAGAATCCTTATACTTCAAGTCACGTGTAAACTCCCTATTTTCGAAATTAATTTTATTGTTGTTATTTTTTCTAATTGATTTTGTTTGTTCATGAGTTCCTGGTACGCAAGTGAAAGCACCGTTAGATTCAGTAGTGTCCGTAAGGTAGATGAGAAATTTTAGAGTCGGGATAACATCGAAATGCATATCATTGGCAACGTGTTTTGCGCCAACCACATCTTTCGCTATAAAAATAGCTGCATTTAAATCACTTTTTTTAGTTAAATAATTGTTTTTGAACTCGTGCATAAAGGTTGAATCAAAAACTCTAATAGTTTCCGGAAAGAACTAAGAATTCAATTTGCTTTTAATTGCCCTAATAGAACGGCCTAATGAATAAGGTGTTTCAGTCTTTGAATCGTCATCAGGTCTATCAAAAAACAGCTCAAACTCATTGAGTAACGCTTCATTTTCATTCTTACTTAAATAATTCGGAAGTATAACAACCCCATGTTTATTTAAGAGTTCTAGTATGAGGGCTACATTTAAGTCCGCAGATTTATATGTGATTGAATCAATATTCATGGATGTGGTTCTTTCGATTAATTTTTCAACTAAGGTTTCAGCACTTCTTCAATTGGAAGTTGATCAATTACTTTTTTTACTTGCTTGTAATCCTCATCGTTTAAAGCCAACATAGGCAACCTTTCATGTCTGCTCATAACTCCTACTGACTCTAGAGCTGCCTTTATTCCAAGATGCCAACTGTATTTCTTAACAACTTCCTCAAAGAAAGGAATTTCGATTTTATTGATGATTGCCATATAGGCTTCTTTATTACCCGCTTTGTAATACTCATAAAACTTGACACATAATCTTGGGTCAAATACTCCAATACCATTTAACCAAGCTTGGCATCCAATGTCTGCAAATCGCAACCATTGTCTTTTACCACCTCCTGATATCACAACTGCTGCTCTATCTTTAACTAAATCAATGACTTGTTTAGAGAACTCATCATCTTTTGCATCTTCTTTTAAAGCGACAACACTTGGAATATCTACTAATCGATCTAATAACTTTAGAGTGTAATTAACAGCCGGCCCACCAAACCCATTTAAAAAAGGCATTTCGTGAATTAAAATTCCAATATTAGAAGCTTTGGAAATATATTCAAAGTGGGCAAAAATTTGGTCATCAGAATAATACTTTTCTCTGCAAATAATTGAAATCATATCAGCTCCGATAGATTCGGCATGCACCGCAAATTCTGCAGAAATTTTTGTGGAGCAGTGTAGTGGATCAGCAACGATCATTATGTTACTAGAATCTAATTCTTTTACTTTTTTAGTTGTAAACTCATTTAGGTTTTTT
>CAYPJC010000451.1:0-1525 GCA_964410855.1 uncultured Flavobacteriales bacterium
GGGCTTCCTCCTATCGCGGTAGAACCTAAATTACAAATTGAAACATCTGACCCTGCATCAGCATCTGGAAAAAAGATATCAAGTGTTTTTGTAATAATAGAATCGCATCCTAATGCAGAAGTTGCAGTTAAGGTTACGGTATAACTATCAGGAATAGTATAAGTATGGCTTGGATTTTCCAAAGTAGATAATGGAGAACTATCTCCAAAATCCCAACTATAGGTAATGCTTCCGCTTGAGATAGTTGTTAAATTCGTAAAACTGATTGAGGTATTTGGACAGAGGTCAGCCGGAAACGAAAAGTCAGTTTGAGGTTGAGCAAATTCAAATCTAATTCCAGCAATATTTGATCGTGAAGTACAAGCCTTAGCGGTATTAACCAAATCGACACGATAAGCTACCGTATCTGAGCATACTGCAAAAGTTTCATTGATGGTATTATTCATCGTATTTTGATAAAAACTTAAACCGCTCGTGGTCGGATAAGAACGAACTACGTTGTATTGATTTGAAGACCCAATTGGATTTGGAATGCCGACTGGATTCCAATTCACATCTAAATCAGCATCATTTTCTTGAAAAGAAACAAAAATTGTGGAAGCCGTATCTCTTGCAACGTTTAGAATACTTCCTTTACAACCAGACCTACTTCTAATAAGATACCACTTGCGAGCAGTGTCAGCTCTCGCTCCAACATGATTATAAGTCGTTTGATTATAAACTATAACACTGTCAACGAAGCTGAAAGGGCCATTTTCATTGGCTGCAGAATAAATCATCCATGCTGTAAATGAATTGCCAATATTTGGTGTTGTATCCCAATTTAAATCAACATCCCCATTATTCCGAACATTCACGCAATTAATTAATGGAGACTGAATTACAGAATCTGCTAGAACTGTTATTGAAATGGTAGCAATGTTCTGAGCAGGAATTGGACATGAATTATCAATTGCACGAATAACAAATGTGTATGTATTGGATAAAGAAACACAGCCATCTGAAAATGCAACATGAATACAATCTGTTTGCCAACTAAAAGATGAATTTACTCCTGATTGACTTTGTATAGGCAAAGAACTAGTTAAGGTCGCACAGGGAGGATTTGGACAACCAGTAGTTGAGCTTGTATAATTGGTGCCAAACTGAAGACCAGAAGCTTCCAAAGTAACTGAATCAAATCTATTAACAGGTGGAATAACTGAACTATCAATAATAAAATCAAAATCGGTTACTTGAATATTAAAGGTTACCAAATCGCCTGCGAAGACTGTATCATTAAAAAGAGTAAAGTTGTTTGAAGTATCTAAAAAAGGTGCTCGAATAGTAGGTTCATTATTAACAGCCGCGCAGTTTGCACTAATATTCGACTGAAGTTCCCTGTATATCTCTGCAACCTTTTCTCCACATTTATAGGCTGTCACTTTTACAACTGAAACATATTTTCCACTCGTATAACACTCTAAGGAAATTTCCCCAGTATTTTGATCCAATACTGCTGCTACATTTCGAATGTCTTGAGAGG
>CAYPJC010000452.1:0-1523 GCA_964410855.1 uncultured Flavobacteriales bacterium
ATCTAAGAATACCAAACTAATCGAAGAAAATTAATTAAGAAAAATCATGGAATACGTTAATATTTTCATCAAATCGATTTTTATCGATAATATGATTTTCGCATATTTCTTAGGAATGTGCTCATACTTAGCAGTATCTAAGACAGTAAAGACTGGTGTAGGTTTAGGTGCAGCAGTGATATTTGTTTTAGGAATTACGGTTCCTATTAATTATTTATTAGAAAATTATGTGCTAAAAGAAGGAGCAATGGTTTGGTTAGATGACAGCTTTGCGGATGTTGACCTTAGCTTTCTCAGCTTTATCATGTTTATAGCTGTGATTGCATCTATGGTTCAACTAGTTGAGATGGCAGTAGAGAAATTTGCACCAGCATTATATGGAGCACTTGGAATATTCTTGCCTCTTATTGCTGTTAATTGTTCTATTCTTGGTGGTTCTTTGTTTATGCAAGAAAGACAGTATGCGAACATTGGAGAAGCTACTGTGTTTGGTTTAGGTTCAGGCGTTGGTTGGTTTTTAGCGATCGTAGCAATTGCTGCTATTCGAGAAAAAATAAGATATTCAAATGTTCCAGCTCCATTAAGAGGTCTTGGAATTACGTTTATATTAACTGGACTTATGGGAATTGCCTTTATGAGTTTCATGGGAATTGAATTATAGTAAGATAAAATAGAAAAAAATGATATTAGCTTTTAATACAGTAACAGTAGGAGCAGCAATTGTAGTCAGTCTGTTCGTTGTACTTCTTTTAGTTAGCTTATTGCTTTGGGCAAAGGCGAAACTGACCAATTCTGGTCCCGTTATGTTAACTATAAACGGTGAAAAACAAGTTGAAGTGACTGCCGGTAGTACATTACTTTCGACTTTGAGTGAACAAAAGATCTTCTTGCCTTCAGCATGTGGTGGCGGAGGAACATGTGCCATGTGCAAATGTCAAGTGATAAGTGGTGGTGGAGAAATTCTTCCAACAGAGAAACCATACTTTTCTCGAAAAGAAATCCAAAATGATTGGAGACTTGGCTGCCAAGTGAAGGTTAAGGAAAACATGGAAGTGGAAGTTCCAGAGGAAGTTTTCGGAATTAAAAAGTGGGAGGCAACTGTTGTTTCAAATTATAGTGTTGCATCATTCATTAAAGAATTCATTGTTGAGCTTCCTGAAGATATGGAATACAAGGCAGGAGGGTATATTCAAATTGAAATTCCTAAAAGTGTTGTAAATTTTAAAGACATTGATATTGAGGCTCATCCAGAAGAGCATCCTGGAGAAATTGATAAGTTCAAAAAGGAATGGGATAGCTTCAACCTTTGGTCATTGCAAATGAAAAATGATGAAGTTGTTGAGCGAGCATACTCTATGGCTTCTTATCCTGCAGAAGGAAGGAAAATAATGCTAAATGTTCGAATTGCTACACCGCCATGGGATAGAACTAAGAACACATGGATGAATGTTAATCCGGGGATAGCATCATCGTATATTTATAATCAGAAGAAAGGGGATAAGGTAATTGTTTCAGGCCCTTAT
>CAYPJC010000453.1:0-1507 GCA_964410855.1 uncultured Flavobacteriales bacterium
ATATCACCATATTGTAAATTAGGTGGGATTTTATAATCACCCATTATTTCAGGCCTTTTATGCATATCTGCATATTCCTGAACATCCGATTTAGAAGCTCCAATCGGCGATAAGTAATTACCTAAATGTTTTCTTGGAACCGCAGGGTAAGAAACCCCATCATGCATCATAGTCGTGGAAATGCTTAAATATTCTTCAATTAATTCATGTATATCATCTACAATTTTTTTCATCATAAGACACAGTATAACATGTATAATGCTAATAATTAATTAAATCTTCTTTCATGCTGTGCAGGTTCAAACACCTGTGAGACTCTGAGCTTGTAAAAAGAAGTAGAGACGTTCATCTTAAAGTTAACTCTTAAACCAACTTTAAAAAGGAACATCTCATGCAACAAATCTACAATATATCCAATGTTGGATACAAGCTTAATCGTATTTCCACCGCACCCTATGGTGCTGTGGCTAAAAAAGCCTCAGAAATCGCTCAATACCGCCATAAAATATTAAAACAAGCTCGATTTTTGCAGGCAAAAGGGCTAAATACTCACGATATTGCCAAAGCTTTGGGCATCAGTCGAGCCACTCTTTACCGTTGGAAAGACCGTAATAAACATGGTTTTGAATGCTTAAAACCACGATCAACACGCCCAAAATACTTTAGAAAACCCGCTTGGTCATCAGAGCTTTCTATTGCAGTTGCTAAAATGCGTAAACAATATCCTCTATATGGTAAAGGTAAAATACGAGCAATGCTCGCCCGTGATGGAATAATTTCTACAGTATCAACTATCGGGCGCATTATTAGCAGTTTAATAAAACGAGGTATAATCCTTGCTGTCTCTGCTTTAAAAGGACAATACAGCAAGAAAAAACGGCGACGGTTTGATAAACACGCAAAGAGAATTCCTAAAGGAATGAAATCCAGATCAGTTGGGGAATTGGTACAAATCGACCATATGACAACTAATGTTGGGGATAAAATAGTGAAGCATTTTAATGCTTGGGATCGAACTACAAAATGGAATACAGCCGAGGTTTACAGCAAGGCAACGGCTTATTGTGCCAAAAAATTTCTTGAGCGATTGCTTAAAGAATCACCATTTAAAATCAAATCTATTCAAGTTGATGGGGGTTCTGAATTTATGGCAGAGTTTGAACAAACCTGCAAAGAACAAGGGATTCCTTTATATGTTTTACCTCCCAGATCACCAGAAATGAATGGCGGTGTCGAGCGAATCAACCGAACATGGAAAGAGGAATTTTATGATTATTACGATGATTTGCCAGAAAACATCTTACAATTATCAAGTTTTGTAAAAAAATATCAAAATTTTTACAATGAAGTTAGACCGCACGAAAACCTTGCATATTCAACACCTTTATGCTACGTTAATACATGGCTTTTGGATGAAAATGAGTCTCATATGTCTTGAACCAGTACAACTTGCTTGACTTATTTGTTTTTATGCCTATAATTGCATTTTTTGAACTCATCTTATTTT
>CAYPJC010000454.1:0-1500 GCA_964410855.1 uncultured Flavobacteriales bacterium
GCAATTATTAAATATTCATGAAGCTGTTCCCGGTCATTACACTCAGTTGATATACAGTAATAAATCATCTAGTATTATAAAAAGTATTCTAGGCAATGGCGCAATGATTGAGGGTTGGGCAGTTTATGCTGAAAAAATGATGCTAGAGAATGATTATGGTGGAGACTTCATTGAAATGGGTTTGATGTATTACAAATGGAATTTAAGAACTGTTTGTAATACAATTTTAGATTATGGGGTGCATGTTCTTGATTTTTCAGAAGAAGAGGCGATGCAACTATTAATGAAAGAGGCATTTCAAGAGAAAACGGAGGCTTTAGGTAAATGGAAAAGAGCAAAGATAACTCAGGTTCAGTTGAGCAGTTACTTTACTGGCTATTATGAAATTCTTCAATTAAGAGAAGATTATAAGCAGATGAAAAAGGATGATTACTCCCTCAAGGAATTTCATGAAGAGTTTTTAAGCTTTGGGAGTGCTCCTGTAAAATATATAAAACAAATAATGCTTGAGCCAATGACTTCAAAACCAATCGATGAGAACTAATTTGACCACTTTGGAAGACTGCTCGCGATTAATTTCCGAAACCAGAGGCAGTTTTACACGTAAAATTATGCTATGAAAAAAGTTCTACTGCTGATTGCCTCTTTTTTAATCTATCAACTCTCTTTTAGCCAATGCTTTATGGTGTTAGATGGAAATGGTATCCCAAGTAACAATCCATATTATGTTAGTTGCGTTCCTGGAGATTATACTATTTTTATTCAAACGGACATTAATTTAGGACCGTATATTATTACATGGGGAGATGGTTCTGGAGATTCTACTGGGGCTTCATTATTGACTACAGAAAACATCCCGCATACTTACACATCAACAACTGATACATTTGACATTAGTATCACTGATACGGTTACAAATTGCGTTGTAAATGGGGTAGTGGTATTGGAAAGGAATCCCTTGGCTTCAATCCAGCTTCCTACAGGAGACGATAACTTTGGATGTACTCCTGTTCTGTTTAGGTTTATCAATAGTAGTACTCAGATTTCTGCAACTACAACTTTTGAATGGGATTTTGGTGATGGAAGCCCCGTCGAAACCTATGATAATACAAATCTTGGTGATACTATTTTACATACGTATTTGCCCGGAGTAGGCGTTCTCAGCTGTGATTTGGAAGTTACATTAACTGCTACTAATTATTGTGGTGCCTCAACAGCTTCATTTTTTCCTTTAAAAGTTTGGGATTTAGATGAAGCTCAAATTACTCCTTCTGCTACTTTATTATGTTATCCTGATACAATTGTGCAATACGTAAATAGCACAATAAGAAATTGTTTTCCTGAAGGAAATACAACTCAGCGTTTCGAAAGATGGAATTTTGGTGATTATTGGGGTCTTGGTTATGATTCCATTATTGAATGGAGGCCTTGGAATCCGCCAATAATGAATCCACCACCAATGGGTTACCCTGGAATTGGGGTCTATTTTGTAACTCTTCA